>DAIMFM010000066.1:0-6689 GCA_036724585.1 Burkholderiaceae bacterium
GCTCGAGGAGGATGCTCCGCCCGCCGCCTCATTCCTCCTTCGTTGTGTTGCAGCCGATCCAGCCCCCCTCGATCAGCCGGGAGAAGTCCGCGTCGTAGTGGATCGCGAAATCGCCCTGGCGCCGCCAGCGGTCCTCGGCGCGCTCCCTGGCGATGAACTCGCGGACTTCCGCGCGCAGCTCCTCGGCCCCGGGGGGCGGCCGGAAATAGGGGAAGTTGAAACTCATGCGGCTGTCTCCTGCCTGTCTGGGGACCCGGGTCTTGCGATTGGGCCGGGCGTCTGCGCATTCTAAGCGCAGGGCGCGAGCCGGCGCTGGTGCGCGGTTCGTTGCGCCGCGCGGGAGTCGGAATTGCTGATATTGGTCAATGTCTGCAGGGCGGGGCGCTAACATGATGGGACCAGCCGGCACGGTGCAGGACTGCAGGCACGCGGCAGGACCCATCAACCGACCCAGGAGAAAGCCATGTTCAAGAAGATCCTCGTTCCGACCGACGGCTCGGAGCTCTCCGACAAGGCCGTGGACGGCGCGATCGCGCGGGCGAAGCTGCACGGCGCCAGCATGGTTGCGATGAACGTCCAGCCGCCGTTCCGGGTGCCGCCGATCGCCGAGATGCCCTCGGCGCAGTTCTTCTCCGAGGACAAGTACGAGGAGACGATCCGCGCCTACGCCGCCGAGATCCTCGGCGCCGTCGAAAGCCGGGCGAAGGCCGCGGGCGTGCCCTGCGAGACGGCGACGGCCGTCTACGACCAGCCCTGGCAGGCGATCATCGACATGGCCGAGCGCAAGGGCAGCGACCTCATTTTCATGGCCTCGCATGGCCGCCGCGGCGTGGCCGGCCTGCTGCTCGGCAGCGAGACGCAGAAGGTCCTCACCCACTGTAAGGTCCCGGTCCTCGTCTATCGGTAGGGCGGCTTCGGATTCGGGCGCATGGCCGCGTTGGGGCGCCTTGCCGTACGGCCGTACTGTCTGTGGCGCCCCGCCTTGCCCTGCACCCGAATGCGAATCCGGACCCGGACCCGGATCCTCGTCCGGGTGCTACGGGGCGAGCCGGTCGCGCAGCCAGGCGCCGGTCTTGTCGCGCCGGTAGCGGATCCGGTCGTGCAGGCGCGATGAGCGGCCCTGCCAGAATTCGAACCGGTCGGGCACCAGGCGGTAGCCGCCCCAGTGCGGTGGCCGCGGCGGGTTGAGGCCGTACTTCACCCCGAACTCCGCGGCGCGCGCGACCAGTACCGCGCGCGATGCGATCGGTTCGCTCTGCTCGGATGCCCAGGCGCCGATGCGGGCGGCCAGCGGCCGGCTCGCGTAGTAGGCGTCGGCGGCTTCGGCCTCCGCCTTCTCGACCGTGCCTTCGATGCGCATGACGCGTTCGAGCGCGACCCAGTGGAACTGGATGGCGGCGTGCGGATTGCCGGCGAGTTCGCGTCCCTTGCGGCTCCGGTAGTTGGTGTACCAGACGAGGCCGCGCTCGTCGGCATCCTTGTGCAGGACGACGCGCGTCGAGGGCCTGCCGTCGGCCCCGACGGTCGCCAGCGTCATCGCCGTCGGCTCGGGCACGCGGTCGCGCTGGGCGATGGCTTCCTCGAGCCAGCTGCGAAACAGCGGCCAGGGCGTGTCGCCCAGCTCCGCTTCCTCGAGCGCACCGGCCTCGTACTCCTTGCGCAGTTTCGACAGGTCGGTGCTCATGGGCGTTTCCCGCGGTAGGGCTTGTGGACTTCGCAGGCCGGGGAACGGGCGCAGGCCTGCATCATGCGGTCGACGGCGGCCCGCACCGCCTGGTCGAGCGCACGGCGCTCGTCCGCCTCGGTGAGGCCGGGCCGCTCGATGGGTACGCTCGCCGAATAGCGCATCAGCGGCATCAGCGTGAGGTCGGCGCCGTCATGGACCACCCGCTCGGTGACGCCGGCGACCGCGTAGGCCGCCGCATGGTCGTCGGCGTAGCGGTGCACGCTGCCGAAGACCACCAGCCGGTGGCTCGCCGCCGGCACCGCCCGCGCGAAGGCCGGGCTGAGCGCATCGCCGATCGCGCGGCGACAGTCGGTCGGGGCGAAGCAGTCGATGGGCATGGCCTGGGCAAGCGCGGCTGGCGCGGCAAGGGTACTGGCCAGCCATGCGATGGCGATCGCGACGGGGCGCATCGCTCGGCTCCTGCGAGTCGGGTTGCGTCGCGCCTAGTCTAGCGCGATCGGATCCGCCTCAGGCGAGCTTCGAGTAGGTGCCCGCCGCGGGCGCCTGCTGCAGGTAACGGTCGAACTGCATCGCCACCGCACGCACCAGCAGGCGGCCGCGCGGCAGCACCTGGATGCCGTCGGGCCCCAGCCGGATCGCACCGGCGCGGTCCATCGGCACCAGGCGCTGCAGGGCGTCGTCCAGGTAGCCTTCGGCCAGGCCATGGCGGCGCTCGAGCGCGCGCACATCGAGGCGGAAGTCGCACATCAGCGACTGGATGGCGTCGCGCCGGATGCGGTCGTCGGCATCGAGCCGGATGCCGCGCGCCGTCGGCAGCTCGCCCTCGGCGAGCCGGGCGTAGTAGGCCGGCAGGCCCTTGTCGTTCTGCGCGTAGACATCGCCCACCGATGCGATGGCGGACACGCCGAAGGCGAGCAGGTCGCCGGCCGCGTGGGCCGCGTAGCCCTGGAAGTTCCGGTGCAGGCGCCCCTCGCGCTGCGCGATCGCGAGCTCGTCGTCGTGGCGGGCGAAGTGGTCCAGGCCGAGGTAGACGTAGCCGGCCGCGCGAAACCGCGCGACCGCGCGCGCGAACAGCTCGGCGCGGGTGTCGGCATCGGGCAGGTCCTCCTCGTGGATGCGGCGCTGGGGCTTGAAGAGCTGCGGCAGGTGCGCGTACTGGTAGAGCGCGACCCGGTCGGGGGCGGCGGCGACCACCCGCTCGATCGTCCGTTCGAAGCCCTCGATGCGCTGCTTCGGCAGGCCGTAGATGAGGTCCACGTTCATCGAGCGGAAGCCGTGCTCGCGCACCGCCTGCATCAGCGCGAGGGTCTCCTCGTAGGGCTGGATCCGGTTGACGGCGCGCTGGACCTCCTCGTCGAAATCCTGGACGCCCAGGCTGACGCGGTTGAAGCCGATGTTGCGCAGCATGCGCAGGCGCTCGCGGTCGACGGTGCGCGGATCGACCTCGATCGAGTACTCGCCGTCGGCCGCCCGGTCGAAGTGGCGGTCGATCAGCCCGAACAGGCGTTCGAGCTCCTCGTCGAGCATGAAGGTGGGCGTGCCGCCGCCGAAATGCAGGTGCGAGATGTCCTGGCGCGAGCCGAGCAGCCCGCCCACCAGGCGCAGCTCGGTATCCAGGGCGTCGAGGTACTGCGCCGAGGATTCCTGGTGGCGCGAACCGATCTTGTTGCAGGCGCAGTAATAGCAGATGCGGCGGCAGAAGGGGATGTGGAAGTAGAGTCCGAGCGGGCTGCCGCGACGGCCGGCGCGCTCGACGATCGCCTGGCGGTAGTCGGCGGGCCCGAAGCCGGCATGGAAGCGATCCGCGCTCGGGTACGACGTATAGCGCGGCGCGCGCCCGCCGAAGCGCTCGATCAGTGCCGCATCGATCTCGATCTCGCCGGCGCCGGGCGAGGCGGCGGCCTTCATCGCGGCGTTCATCGTGCCGGCGGCGCCGGCCGTCACGCCCGTCTCGCCGGTTGGCGTTGCCTGGGTGCCGGCCGTCGCTGGGCGTGCCGGCTGGTGGGGGGCTGCATGGGATACTTCGCTGCTCATGGCGTCGGATTCCGCAAGTCGTGGACGCGGCTTGGCGCATGGGCGGAACAGGCCGCGCATGGACGCCTCGATACAGTCTAGCGAGTACCGGATCCACGAATGTTGAGCGGCATCAAACCCGATCGCCTGGGGGCGGGCCTCGGCCAGGCGGCAATGCGCCTGGCCTTCCTGCTCGTGGCGGCGCTGGCCCTGCCGGTGGCGGTTGCCGCCGGCGACGCCCGCAGTTCGTCGTCGCCCGCCAAGCGGCCGGCCACCGAGCGGGCGCAGGCGGGGGCGCCCCCTTCCGTGCTGGCGATGCTGCGCCGGGCGGGCGTGGGGGTGGACGAGATCGGCCTGCTCGCCGTCCCGCTCGACGGCGGTGCCCCGCTCGCGCGCTGGAACGAGGACCGGGCGTTCAACCCGGCCTCGACGATGAAACTGCTGACCACCTACGCCGCGCTCGGCATGCTCGGGCAGGACTATCGCTGGCGCACGGGCGTGTACCTCACCGGCCTGCTCGACGGCGACCGGCTCGAGGGCGACCTGGTCCTGCGCGGTGGCGGCGACCCGAAGCTCGTCATCGAGGACATGCTGGCCCTCGTCGCCCGGATGCGGGCGACGGGCCTGCGCCGCATCGACGGCAACCTCGTGATCGACGATTCGCTCTACCAGCTCGACCCCGACCGCCCCCGGTCGATCGACGGCGAGGTCACGCGGCCCTACAACGTGACGCCGTATCCCGCGCTGATGAACTTCAAGTCGACCCGCTTCGTCTTCGCGCCGGGCAAGAAGAAACTGTCGATCGAACTCGACCCGCCGCTGGCCGACGTGAAGATCGTCAACAAGGTGAAGCTGGTCCCGGGCCGCTGCCGCTACGGGCCCGGCAGCGTGCGGATCGCCGATCGCAGCGACGATCGCCATGCACTGGTCGAAGTGACGGGCCGCTACTCGACCGGCTGCGGCCGGCAGGGGAGCTTCGCGGCGGTGCTGAGCCATCGCCAGTTCATCCACGGCTTTTTCAAGGCCGCCTGGCTGCAGTCCGGCGGTGAATGGGACGGCATGACCCTTGTCGAGACCGGCGCGGCCAAGGGCAAGCCCTGGCTGGTATGGGAATCGCCGCGCACCCTCGCCGAGGTCGCCGTGGACGTGAACAAGACCAGCAACAACGTCATGACGCGCCAGTTGCTGCTGCAGGTCGCGGCCGACGTGATGAAGGTGCCGGCCACCATCGACCGGGCCCGGCTCGCCGTGCTCGGCTGGCTCGAGCAGCGCGGGCTCGACTTTCCCGACCTGGTGCTCGAGAACGGCTCGGGCCTGTCGCGGCGCGAGCGCATGAGCGCCGCCGCCCAGGTCGACCTGCTGCGCGATGCCGCCAGCAGTCCCTACGCCGACCTCTTCCGGGCGTCGCTGCCCATCATCGGGGTCGACGGCACCATGCGCTACCGACTGCGCGACCATCCGGTGCGCGGCAACGGCTGGATCAAGACGGGCAGCCTGGACAATGTGCGCGCGATCGCCGGCTACGTCGATGCGGCATCCGGGCGGCGCTACGCGGTATCGATGCTGGTCAACAGCTCGCACGCCCGCGCATCGCGCGCCGCCCAGGACGAATTCCTGCGCTACGTCTACGTCAACGGCTAGTCGCCGGCACGTCCTCGTGCCCGGTGCCCGCGCGCAGCCGGCGCCGCAGCCACTGCTCGAAGTCGTCCACGTAGGTGAACACCGCCGGCACGACGAGCAGGCTCAGCACGGTCGACGTGATCAGCCCGCCGATCACCGCCACGGCCATCGGCGAGCGGAAGCTCATGTCCGCATCGCCCAGCCCGAGGGCGATGGGCGTCATGCCGGCGCCCATCGCCAGGGTGGTCATGATGATGGGACGCGCGCGCTTGTGGCAGGCGTCCAGCAGGGCGTCCGTGCGGCTCTTGCCCGGGACGGCCGGCCGCCCGTCGCTGCCGTCGTGCCCGCGTCGCGCCACGATGGCGTACTCCACCAGCAAAATGGAGTTCTTGCTGGCGATGCCCATGAGCATGATGAGCCCGATGAGCGAAGGCATGGAGAAGCTCTGGCCCGCCAGCAGCAGCGCCACGAAGGCGCCGCCCAGTGACAGCGGCAGTGCGGCGAGGATGGTGACGGGCTGCAGGAAATCCTTGAACAGCAGCACCAGCACGATGTAGATGCACACCACGCCGGTGAGCATCGCCAGGCCGAAGCTGGCGAACAGCTCGCCCATCATCTCGGCGTCGCCCACGTCGATCAAGCTGACGCCGGCCGGCAGTGCGCGCACGGCGGGGAGCTCGCGCACGGCCTCGGTCACCTCGCCCAGGCCGCGCGCGCCCAGCTCGATCTCGAAGTTGACGTTGCGCGAGCGATCGTAGCGCTTGATGACGGCGGGCCCGCCGGCCATCTCGAGCCGTGCCACCTCGCCCAGGCGCACTGGGCCGTTCGCGCCCGGCACGGCGAGGCGCTCCAGCACCGACAGGTCCTCGCGCGCCGCGTCGTCCAGGCGCACGACGATGGGCACCTGCCGCTGCGCGAGGTTGAGCTTGGGCAGGTACTGCTCGTAGTCGCCCACCGTGGCCACGCGCAGCGTCTCGGCGATGGCCTGCGACGTCACGCCCAGGTCGGCGGCGCGGGCGAAGTCCGGACGGACCGCGATCTCGGGCCGCACCAGGCTGGCCGTGGACCCGATGCCGCCGATGCCGGGAATGGTGCGCAGGTCGCGCTCCACCGCGCGGGCGGCGTCGGCCAGGGCCTGCGGGTTCTCGCTCGCCAGCGCCAGGATGTACTTGTCGTTCGACCCGCCCAGGCCGACCTTCACGCGCACCCCGGGAAGGTCCTGCATGGTCGCGCGCAGGCGCTGTTCGATCACCTGCTTGCGCGGGCGCTCGTCGCGTGGCGCCATGCGCAGGGTGAGCGTCGCGTTGCGCGGGTCACCGGCGCCCAGGCCCGAGAAGGGATCGGCGCCGGCCGATCCGCCGCCGATGGT
>DAIMFM010000066.1:6799-13111 GCA_036724585.1 Burkholderiaceae bacterium
GCCCACCGCCAGCGCCCGCTGCGTGGCTTGGGCGACGACGGCGCGCGTGTCGGCGAGCTTGCTGCCGGGCGGCAGCTCCAGCATGACCTGGGTCTGGGCATTGTCGTCGGCCGGGATGAAGCCCGAGGGCAGCAGCGGGATCAGCGCTAGGGATCCCGCGAAGAACACCAGCGCCCCGATGAGCGTGAGCACACGATGGGTGAGGCACCATCGCGAGGCCCGCAGGTAGGTGGCGAGCCAGCGCGGCTCGCGCGCGGCGGCCACCATGGGCTTGAGCATGTAGGCCGCCATCATCGGCGTGAGCAGGCGCGCCACCACGAGCGAGGCGAAGACGGCGAGCGCCGCGGTCCAGCCGAACTGCTTGAAGAAGCGCCCGGCGATGCCGCTCATGAACGCCGTGGGCAGGAACACCGCGATCAGCGAGAACGTGGTGGCGATCACGGCCAGGCCGATTTCCTCGGCCGCCTCCATCGCCGCCTGGTAGGGCGTCTTGCCCATCCGCAGGTGGCGCACGATGTTCTCGACCTCGACGATCGCGTCGTCCACCAGGATGCCCACCACCAGCGACAGGGCGAGCAGGGTGATGATGTTGACGGAGAAGCCCAGCAGGTACATGCCGATGAAGGCGGGGATCACCGACAGCGGCAGCGCCACGGCCGAGATGATCGTGGCGCGCCAGTCGCGCAGGAACAGCCACACCACCACGACCGCGAGCAGGGCGCCCTCGAAGAGCAGGCGCATGGAGCTGTCGTACTCGCCCTGCGCGATGTCGAGGTCGATGCCGCCGAAGTCCACTGTGCGCGCCAGCTCCAGGTCGGGATGCTCGGCCTGGAGCTGCGCGAGCGCGGCCTGCACGCCTGCGCCCACCTCGACCTCGCTGGCGCCACGGGCGCGCGAGACCTCGAAGCCGATCACCGGCCGGTCGTCGAGCAGGGCGGCCGAGCGCGGCTCGGCCACGGTGTCGGTGACCGTGGCCACCTGGTCGAGCCGGACGTGGCGACCGCCCGAGATCGGGATCTCGATCGCGGCGATCTCCTGCGCGGTGCGCACCGTGGCCAGCGTGCGCAACGGCTGCTCCGCGCCGCCGAGCTCGGCGCGTCCGCCCGCGCTCTCCACCTGCACCTCGCGCAGGCGGCGCGATACCTCGGCGGCGGTGGCGCCCAGCGCCTGCAGCCGGGCCGGATCCAGCGCGACCAGCACCTCGCGCGTCACCCCTCCCACGCGGGTGACCGCGCCCACCCCGGGCACCGCGAGCAGGCGCCGCGTGAGCGTGTCGTCCACGAACCAGGAGAGCTCCTGGTCGTCGAGCCGGTCGGATGCGATGGCGAAGGCGAGGATCGGCTGGCTCGAGAGCTCCAGCTTGGTGACGATCGGGTCGCGCAGGTCGGCCGGCAGGTCGGTGCGCACGCGCGAGACGGCGGAGCGCACGTCGTCCACCGCCTCCTGCACCGGCTTCTCCAGTTGGAACTCGGCGGCGATCGTGGCGGTGCCGTCGGTCAGGGTGGTGGTGATGTGCTTGAGGCCCTGCAGGGTGGCGATCGCGTTCTCGATCTTGCGGGCCACATCCGATTCGAGCTGCCCCGGGGCCGCGCCCGGCAGCGCGGCGGTCACCATGACCACCGGCAGGTCCATGTCGGGGAAGTTCTGCACCTTCATGGCGCGGAACGACAGCAGGCCGGCGAGCGTCAGCAGGACGAACAGCATGGCCGCCGGGATGGGGTTCCGGATCGACCAGGCGGACAGGTTCATGGCCGATGTCCCTGCTTCGTCGCCGCCTGCGCCGGGCCGGACGGCGCCTGGCTGGACGGCGCCGGGGCGGCCAGCGCTCCCGGATCGTCCACCACGCGCACCAGGTCGCCGTCGTACAGGAAGGCGCCGCCGCGCTGCACGATGCGCGCATCGGGTGCCAGGCCTTCGACGATCTCCACGCTGTCCCCGCTGCGCTGGCCGGTCCGCACGCGGCGCATCAGGACGCGCGAATCGTCGCCCAGCTCGAAGACGTGGCTGAAGCCGTCGCGCACGACCACGGCCGAGAGCGGCACCGACAGGGCATCGCGCACGCCCAGGAGGAATTCGCCGCGCGCGAACATGCCGGCGCGGATGTCCGGGTGCGCCGGCAGGTCGACGTAGACCAGCGCGTTGCGCGTGGCCGGATCCACCGTCGGCGCGAGCACGCGCACCGTGCCTTGCACCTGCGCCCCGCTGGCGGCGGTGACCGTCGCCTTGTCCCCTGGATGGAGGCGTGGCAGGTCGCTGGAAGTGACTTCCGCGCGCCACTCGAGCCGGCCCTTGCGCACCATGCGGAACAGCTCGGTGCCCGAGCCCAGCACCGCGCCGACGGTCGCCGTGCGCGACGAGATCACGCCGTCGTCGGGCGCCAGCACGCGCGTGCGCTCGAGCCGCAGCTGCTGCGCATCGAGCGCGGCTTGCGCCGCCTGCACGCGCGCCTGCGCCGTCCGCGCCGCGGTCTCGTACTGCTGGATCAGCTGCCGGCTCATGGCGCCGGAGCCGCTGAGGGCGTCGGCGCGCCCGGCATTGGCCTGCGCCTCGGCCAGCGCGGCGCGAGCTTCCGCCAGGCTCGCGCGGGCCTGCGCCACGTCGGCCTCGACGGTC
Source organism: Burkholderiaceae bacterium (assembly GCA_036724585.1). Classification (GTDB taxonomy): domain Bacteria; phylum Pseudomonadota; class Gammaproteobacteria; order Burkholderiales; family Burkholderiaceae_E; genus JAMLIN01. The sequence goes on from DAIMFM010000066.1 coordinate 9,413, forward strand.
TCGGGCGCGAAGGCCGCCAGCAACTGGCCGGCGCGCACCACGTCACCCACGTTCACCAGCACCTCGGCCAGCCGCAGCCCGCCCACCTCGGCGCCTATGCTGGCCTCCTGCCATGCGGCCACGCTGCCGTTGGCCGGCAGGCGCTCGGTCACCGGGCCATTCACCGGCTGCGTGACGACGACGGTCAGGGCGGGCCGAGGTTCGGCGGCCGGGGGCTCCTGCGCCGCGCGGGTGGCATCGGCGCTTGCCAGCACGCCGCCGATGGCGAGCGCGACCAGGACGGCCAGGCCGAGGGCGAGGAGGGAGATGGAACGGTACGAGGCTTGCATGGAGGGCATCCGTGGAATCGGGGGCCGCCGATGTTCATGGCCCGGCGGCGGACGGGAAATGCGTCATGCGGTGGAACGGCGGCGCCCGGGGCCGGCGGTGCCACGGTTCGCGCGGGCCCGGCGGCGGCGCTCGGTGGCCACCATGGCGAGCGCGAACTCGGCCAGCCTTTCGGTCCATTCGTCCACGGCCTCGGGCGTGGCCAGCAACTGCGGCTGCATCGTCGCCACGACCTCCTGGTAGCTCCACAGCTGGTAGGCCATGCCGGTGAGGGTCAGCGTCAGGCGGTGCAGGTCGTCATCGGGCGCGGCCAACCCCAGGTGGCGGCACAGCAGGGCGGCCATGGCCTCGTTGGGTGCGCGCACGTCGCGCTCGAGCTCGAGCTGCCACTGCTCGGTCGGCTCCAGCATCTCGCGGATGTGCAGCCGCAGGACCTGGCGGGCGATGTCACCATGATGCAGCGGCTCCAGCATGCGCTGGAAGAAGCGGCGCAATGCGGTCCGCAGGCTCAGGCCCGGGTCGGCGAAATCGGGCACGGTCGTGTGCAGCAGGCCGAAGGGGTCGGAGAACAGCGCCGAGTACAGCGCCGCCTTGTCGCCGAAGTAGTAGCTGACGGCGGCGACATTGGCCTGCGCCTCGGCCGCGATGGCGCGGATCGAGGTCCTGGCATAGCCCTGCTCGGAGAACAGCCTCAGCGCGGCGAGCAGCAGCCGGGCGCGCACGGGCGGGGGATCGGGGAGGTTCATCGCCGCGCATTACAGCACGCGGGCGCGATGTGAATCAAACGTTTGTTTTAATCCAGCGACGCCCTCAGGGCGAGGCGCCCGGTGACGAGGCGCCGTGCCGCGGCGGCGCCGCCTCCAGGCCGGCCGCGCGCAGGATGTCCTCGACCCTGCGACGACCGCCATCCGGTAGGAGCAGCCTTCGGGCGGCAGGTAGAAGTCGACGATCTCCGGGAACTGGCGCCGCAGGATCGGGACGAAGACCTCGTTCAGGGCGAGCCCGAGGATCGCGGGTTCGTCCGGCGGCTTGCCGGTATAGGTGGAATGGTAGATGGCGTCGCGACGCATCGTCAGCCGGTCGATGGTGAAGACCGGGAACCAGTCGCGCTCGTTGTAGTAGCCGGTATGGTCACCGAAGGGGCCTTCGAGGGCCATCTCCCAGCCGCAGCGGGCGGCCGGTGGCAGCGCCTCGACCGAATCGGCCTCGAACCCGGCGGCGCGCGCGTTGGCGAGGCTCGCCCGCCCGTCGGGATCGGGGCGGATGCCGCCCTCAAGGACGATCTCGGCGCGCGCCGGCACCTGCAGCGAACTGCCGAGGCAGGCGGCCAGCTCGGTGCGGGCGCCGCGCAGCAGGCCCGCGAACTGGTATTCCGAGAGCGCGTCGGGCACCGGTGTGACCGCCCCGAGCATCGTGGCCGGATCGGCGCCGAGCACGGTGGCGATGGGAAACGGGGGTGGCAGGCCTGCGGCCGGCGGATGCGCGGCGGCGTGGTCGCGGAAATCGAGCGCGCCGCCGCGATGGGCGAGCCAGCGCATGATCGTCCGGTTCGGGCCGATCACCTGCTGGCGGTAGATGCCGAGGTTCTGGCGCTTGCGGCTCGGGCCGCGGGTGACCACCAGGCCCCAGGTGAGCAGCGGGCCGGCATCGCCGGGCCAGCAGGTCTGGACCGGCAGCGCGGCGAGGTCGATGTCGCTGCCCTCGAGCACGATCTCCTGGCAGGGAGCCGCACGAACCTGCTTCGGCGCCATCGCGAGCACCTGCCTGAGCATGGGCAGCTTGTCCCAGGCATCGCGCAGTCCACGCGGCGGCTCCGGCTCCTTCAGGTAGGCCAGGACCTCGCCGATGCCGCGCAATTCGTCCACGCTCTCGGCACCCATGCCGAGCGCGACCCGCCTCGTGGTGCCGAACAGGTTCGCCAGGACCGGCATGTCGAAGCGGCGTTCGCCGTCGACGGGTGCCTCGAACAGCAGGGCGGGGCCACCGGCCCGCAGGACCCGGTCGGCCAGCTCGGTCATCTCGAGACGGGGTGAAACCGGCTTGTCAAGGCGTTGCAATTCGCCCAGTTGCGCCAGTTTCTGAACGAAATCCCGTAAATCACTGTATTTCACCGAATTTTCCCTGGTGATTTCGAGTCGCGGAATATAATCATGAATTCTCGCACCGATTCCGGCGTTGACCCGCCGCACAATCGGTCCATAGAATCCGCCGTGTCCTTCAGGATGAATTCGACTGGGGCACTGAATATAGCGTGCGGATTCCGGCCCAAGGCCGGATGTGGTGAGACCGCCGCGCGACGGGTTCAGTGTGGCAGTGCCCCACGGTCGTCGTCGCCCGATTCAGGGAGCAGGCGACTCCACGACGACTGCAGAGCAATCGACGAGCACTCGTTCGAAGTGCCAGGCAGTCGGCGCACGTCGACAGGAGGCCCGATGCAGTACGCGAGCCATGCTTATCGCGCGGGCTGGTTGCAAGTCCCCGGGCGCGATGTCGCGCGCTCGCGGGCCACGGGCGGCGCCCTGGCTGCGGCGGCCGGCCTCGCCGCACTCGCCATCGCGCTGGGTGCGCAAGGCCTGGGGGGTTCGTCTCCCGAGCGCCCGCCCGCCATCGAGCTGCGGCCGGTTGCCCCGCCCGCCCTGTCGGTCATGTCCATCGATCTCCTGATGGCGGCGCCGAGCAACCCGGTGCCGATCACGCTCGGCGGCGAATCGGCGCTCGACCTGTTCGAGGTGGCCCCGCTCACCGCGCCGCAGGTCAACCTGGCACGGTTCATCGCGCAGCGCTACCGGGTCGCACTGTCGGACACCGAGGACTACGTGCGCTACGCCTACATGGTCGCGGACGAGTTCGACCTCGACCCGCTGCTGCTGCTCGCGGTGATGTCGGTCGAGTCGAGCTTCAACCCGCGCGCCCGCAGTTCGAAGGGCGCGAAGGGCCTGATGCAGGTGCTGGCCCGTGTCCATACGGAAAAGTTCGCGCCATACGGCGGCACCGAGAAGGCCTACGATCCGCTGGTCAACATCCGGGTGGGGGCGCGCATCCTGCGCGACTACATCGCGCGCGACGGCTCGGTGCGGGCGGCGCTCAAGTCCTATGTCGGTGCCGCCCTGCTGCCGCACGACTTCGGCTACGGCCGCAAGGTGCTGCGCGCCCAGGCCCGGCTGGCCGCGGCCGCCGCGCCGGGCGACCTCGCGATGCGCGAGGCGCAGGTTCCCGGGAAGCCGGCGGCTCCCAGCGCCAGCCCGGCCAAGTCGCCGGCCCCGGAAGCCGCCGCGGCGGTTCCCGACAAGCCCATCGTCGCGCCCGAAGCGGGCCTGTCGGTCGATCCCGGCGCGGACGCCACCGTCGCCGACGGCCCGTCGCCGACCGGCG
>DAIMFM010000067.1:0-9544 GCA_036724585.1 Burkholderiaceae bacterium
CGAGCGCTCGGCCAACCCGGTCCGTGTCGGACTGGCCAACGAAGCCGGATACCCGCACGAGGGCGTGGTCGACTTCATCGACAACCGGGTCGACCCGACGACGGGGACCATCCGGGCGCGGGCGGTGCTGCCGAATCCCGACCGGGTGTTCACGCCGGGGCTGTTCGCGCGCGTGCGCCTGCAGGGCAGCGGCGAGATCGAGTCGATGCTGGTCGACGCCCGCGCCATCCTGACGGACCAGGACCGGAAGTATGTCTATGTGCTCGGGCCGCAGGATCGCGCGGTGCGCAAGGACATCGTCACCGGCCGGACGGTGGAGCTCGAGGAAGGGGGGACATCGCGGCGGCTGCAGGTCGTGGAGTCCGGGCTCGATCCCACCGACCGCGTGATCGTCCACGGCATGCAGAAGATCTTCATGCCCGGCATGCCGGTGCAGCCGAACATGGTCGCGATGGGCGCGCCGCCGAGCGACGGCAGGACGCATGTCGCCGCCGCCGATGCGGCCAGCGAATAGGGGAGCCCGACATGGATTTCTCCAGGTTCTTCATCGACCGGCCGATCTTCGCGGCGGTCCTCTCGATCGTGATCTTCGTGGCCGGCCTGGCCGCCCTTCCGGTGCTGCCGATCGGCGAGTACCCCGAGGTGGTGCCGCCCTCGGTGGTGGTGCGGACCGTCTATCCCGGTGCCAACCCGAAGGTGATCGCGGAGACGGTCGCCACCCCGCTCGAGGAGGCGATCAACGGCGTCGAGGGCATGATGTACACCAAGTCGGTGGCCGGCTCCGACGGCGTGCTGCAGCTCACCGTGACCTTCGAGCCGGGCGTCGATGCCGACGATGCCGCCGTGCGGGTGCAGAACCGGGTCAGCCAGGCGCTCGCCCGCCTGCCCGAGGATGTGCGCCGCCAGGGGGTGACGACGCAGAAGCAGTCGCCGACCTTCCTCATGGTCGTCCACCTGACGTCACCCGACGGGCGCTACGACACGCTCTACCTGCGCAACTATGCGCGCCTGCACGTCAAGGACGCCTTGTCCCGCATCACGGGCGTGGGCGATGCGCAGATCTTCGGGGGCGGCGACTACGCCATGCGGGCATGGCTCGACCCGGAGCGGATCGCCGCCCGCGGGCTCACCGCGAGCGATGTCGTGCGGGCGATGCGCGAGCAGAACGTGCAGGTATCGGCCGGGCAGATCGGCGCCGAGCCGATGCCGTCGAGCGACTTCCTCGTCCCCGTCAACGCCCATGGCCGGCTGCGCACGACCGAGGAGTTCGCCGACATCGTGCTGGCCACGGGGGCGGACGGCGAGATCGTCCGGCTCGGCGACGTCGCCCGGGTGGAGCTCGGCGCCGGCGACTAGACGCTGCGCTCGAAGCTCGATGGCAAGGAGGCGGTCGCCATCGGCATCTTCCAGGCGCCGGGTGCCAATGCGCTGGAGATCCGCGAATCCGTCATCGCCACGATGGACGAGCTGTCGACCCGCTTTCCCGCGGGCGTCGAGTACGAGGCGGTCTACGACACCACGATCTTCGTGCGCGATTCGATCCTGGCCGTCATGAAGACTTTGCTCGAGGCCGTGGGCCTGGTCGTCCTGGTCGTGATCCTCTTCCTGCAGACCTGGCGCGCATCGATCATTCCCCTGGTCGCGGTCCCGGTGTCGGTGGTCGGGACCTTCGCGGCGCTGTACCTGCTCGGCTTCTCGATCAATACGCTGACGCTCTTCGGGCTCGTGCTCGCGATCGGCATCGTGGTGGACGACGCGATCGTCGTGGTGGAGAACGTCGAGCGCAACATCAGCGAGGGCCTGGCGCCGCTCGCCGCGGCCCACCAGGCGATGAGGGAGGTCTCGGGCCCGATCATCGCCATCGCCCTGGTGTTGTGCGCCGTGTTCGTGCCGATGGCCTTCCTGTCGGGCGTCACCGGGCAGTTCTACAAGCAGTTCGCCGTCACGATCGCCATCTCGACCGTGATCTCCGCGATCAATTCGCTGACGCTGTCGCCGGCGCTAGCGGCACGCCTGCTGCGCGCGCACGATGCGCCCCCGGACCGGCTCTCGCGCGCCATCACTTTCCTGTTCGGCTGGCTGTTCCGGCCCTTCAACCGGATGTTCGGCCGCGCCTCGGGGGGCTACCAGGGCCTCGTCGGGCGTTCGCTGGGGCGACGCGGCGTCGTGTTCGTCGTGTATGCACTCCTGCTCGTCGCCACCGGCCTGGTCTTCCGGGCGGTGCCGCCCGGCTTCATTCCGGCGCAGGACAAGCTCTACCTGATCGCCGGCGTGAAGCTGCCCGAGGGTGCCTCGCTCGAGCGCACCGATGCCATGCTCTCCCGGGTGTCGGAGCTGGCGATGCAGACCGATGGCGTCGCGCATGCGATCGCCTTCCCCGGCCTGAATGCGCTGCAGTTCACGAATACGCCGAACACCGGGGTCGTGTTCCTGCCGCTCGAACCCTTCGCGCAGCGCGAGGCGAGCGCTGCGCAGATCAGTGCCGAGATCAACCGCAAGATCGCCGGCCTGCAGGAGGGCTTCGCGTTCGCGATGATGCCGCCGCCCATCCTCGGGCTGGGCAACGGCAACGGCTACCAGCTGTTCATCGAGGACCGCGCCAACCTCGGCTACGGTGCGCTGCAGTCGGCGGTCGCCGCCATGCAGGGCGCGGTGGCGCAGACGCCGGGCATGGGCTATCCGATCACGAGCTACCAGGCCAACGTGCCGCAGCTCGATGCCGACGTCGACAGGACCAAGGCAAAGATGCAGGGCGTCTCGCTGACGGAGCTCTTCGATACGCTCCAGACCTACCTGGGCTCGTCGTACGTGAACGACTTCAACCGGTTCGGTCGAACCTGGCAGGTGATCGCCCAGGCCGACAGCCGCTTCCGCGACAGCGTCGAGGACATCGGGCGCCTGCGCACCCGCAATGCGGCCGGCGAGATGGTGCCCATCGGTTCGATGGTCGACATCGAGCAGTCCTACGGCCCCGACCCGGTCCTGCGCTACAACGGCTACCCTGCGGCCGATCTCGCGGGCGAAGCCGATCCGCGCGTGCTCTCCTCGTCGCAGGCGATGGCGGCCGTTGCCGGCATCGCCGAACGGGTGCTGCCGAGCGGCATGTCGATCGAGTGGACCGACCTCAGCTACCAGCAGTCGACCCAGGGCAAGGCGGCGTTCATCGTCTTCCCGGTCGCGGTGCTGCTCGCATTCCTGGTCCTGGCGGCGCTCTACGAGAGCTGGACCCTGCCGCTGGCGGTGATCCTGATCGTGCCGATGTGCCTGCTCTCGGCCCTGCTCGGCGTGCGCCTGACCGGCGGCGACAACAATGTATTCGTCCAGGTCGGCCTGGTGGTGCTCATGGGGCTGGCCTGCAAGAACGCGATCCTGATCGTCGAGTTCGCGCGCGAACTCGAACTGCAGGGACGCAGCATCGTCGGGGCCGCCCTCGAGGCATGCCGGCTGCGGCTTCGCCCGATCATCATGACGTCGATCGCATTCATCGCCGGTACCGTGCCCCTGGTGCTCTCGAGCGGGGCGGGCGCCGAGGTCCGCACGGCGACCGGTGTCACCGTCTTCGCCGGAATGATCGGCGTGACGCTCTTCGGCCTGTTCCTGACGCCGGTCTTCTATGTGGCGCTTCGCAAGCTCGTCTCGCGCGGCGAGGCCCGCCCGGGCAGGCTCGCGATGGAGGCTGCCGATGCCTGACACCTTCGTTTCCCGGCCACGATCGCTCGGGCTCGCCGCGCTGGCGGCGGTCCTGCTCGCGGGCTGCAGCGTCGGACCCGACTATGAACGACCCGCGGTCGTCGTGCCCGACCGGTTCACCGGGACCGTGGCCGATGACCCGGGCGTGCCGCTCGCGACGGCGGGCGATCCGGCGTTCTGGCGGCGCTTCGGGGATCCGCAGCTGAGCGCGCTCGTCGAAGAGGCGCTCGGCCGGAACCATGACCTGCGCGCCGCGGTGGCGCGCTACGACGAGGCCAATGCGCTGCTGCAAGGCGCCGGTTTCGACCGGTACCCGAGCGTGACTGCCGGCGCGAGCGCGAGCACCGGGCGTGCCAGCGAAAGCGAGGCCGCCGGCGCACCGGGCGGCTCGCGCGACATCGAAGCCTACCGGGCCACGGTGGACGCGAGCTGGGAGCTCGATGCCTTCGGGCGGGTGCGTCGCGCGATCGAGGCCCGCCGGGCCGAGGTCGCGGCGAGCGTGGCCGACGTCGCGGCGGTCCAGGTCGCGATCGCCGGCGAAGTGGCGCGCACCTACTTCGGCCTGCGCGGGCTGCAGGAGCGCCTGCGGGTCGCGCGCGAGAATGCCGCCAACCAGCGGGAATCGCTGGAGCTGGTCGACGCGCGCTGGCGGGCCGGGCGCGGTACCGATTTCGACATGGCGCGCGCGCGGGCCCAGCTCGAGACGACCTCGGCGCGGATACCGGCACTCGAAGCCGAGGTCGGCTTCGCGATGCATCGCCTCGCTGTCCTGGCGGGCCGCGCACCGGAGGCGCTGGCGGCGGAGCTGCGCGAGCCGGCGCCACTGCCCACGCTGCCCGCGCGCCTCGACCCCGGTACGCCAGGCGATCTCCTGCGACGTCGTCCCGATGTCGCCGCCGCCGAAAGGCGCCTGCATGCGGCGACCGCGCGGATCGGGGTCGCGACCGCCGACCTGTTCCCTCGGTTCACGCTCGCGGGGCTCCTGGGGAGCGCCGCGGGCGATCCGGGGTCACTGTTCGAGGGCGGCAGCGACACGCGGCTCGTGGCGCTCGGGATCGACTGGTCCTTCCTCGATGCCGGTCGGGTGCGCGCGCGCATCGCGGCGGCCGATGCCCGCGCCCAGGCGGATCTCGCCCGCTACGAGCAGGCGGTGCTGCTGGCGCTGGAGGATACCGAGAACGCCTTGCTGCGCTTTGCGCGAGCCCGCAGCGAGGATGCACACCTGGAGCGGGCCGCGATCGAGAGTGCCGAGGCGGCGCGCCTTGCCCGCGTCCGCTTCGACGCCGGCGCGGCCGGCCTGCTCGAGGTGCTCGATGCGGAGCGCACGCGCCTGCAGGCGCAGGATGCGTTCGCCGACAGCCGCGCGCGCAGCGCGGTCGGGGCGGTGCAACTGTACGAGGCGCTCGCCGGGGGCTGGCCTCAGGCACTGCCGCCCTCTGCATCCGGATCCACGGCCGGATCCGCGTCCGCATCCGCATCCGCGTCAGCGCGGCCCGGCTGAACGCGCATCGCAGCCTCCGGCACGGTGCGCTGCGCGCCGGCGCAGCTCGTCGGGCCGGATCCGGCGCGTGTCGTATAGTCGGGCGCTGGATCGGCTATCACCCGCCCGAGGATCGGCATGAACCTGGAACTTTCCGAAGAGCAGCAGATGCTGCGCGACAGCGTCGACCGTTTCGTCGCCCAGGCCTACGGCTTTGCCGAGCGACGCGGGATCGCCGAATCGCCGATGCGCAGCAGCCCGGCCGTCTGGCAGTCGATGGCCGATTTCGGCTGGCTCGCCCTGCCGCTGCCCGAAGCCGACGGCGGCCTCGGCGGCACCTCGGTCGATGTCGGCATCCTGATGCAGGGCCTCGGTCGTGGCCTCGTGCTGGAGCCGGTGCTCGGCTCCTCGGTGCTCGCGGCCGGCCTCGTCGCCGGCCAGGGGACGAGTCGGCAGCGTGCCCGTTGGCTGCCCGGCATCGCCGACGGCAGCCGGCGCGCAGCGTTCGCGCATATCGAACCGGGCGTCGATCCCTGGGAGGGCCTGCCCGCGACCCGCGCCGCGCGGACGGCGAGCGGCTGGCGCATCGACGGCGCCAAGCCCTTCGTGCCCGATGCCCCGGGCGCGAGCATGCTCGTCGTATCGGCGCGCCTGGAAGATTCCCGGGACATCGGCCTCTTCGTACTCGAGCCGGGCGTCGCCGGCCTGCGCAGCGAGACGGTGGAGACCTGGGACGATCGCCTCGCCGCGACCCTCACGTTCGATGCCCTCGATCTGTCGGCCGAGGCCTTGCTGGGAACGGACGGCGACTCCGGCGCGATGCCGGCCGATGCGCGGCCGGCGCTGGCCGCGGCGCTCGACCGGACGGTTGCCGCGATGTGCGCCGAGGCGGTCGCCTGCATGGAGGTCCTGCTCGAGGCAACGATCGAGCACACCCGCACGCGCCAGCAGTTCGGTCGGCCCCTGTCCGAGAACCAGGTGCTGCGCCACCTCATGGTGGACATGGCCGTACGCTGCGAGGAGGCCCGCGCGATGGCCCTGCGCGCGGCGCATGCCTGCGACGCCGACGGCGACGCCGCCGCGCGCGCCCGGGCCGTATCCGGCGCGCGGCTGAAGATCGGCGACGCTTCACGCTTCGTGGCGCAGTCGGCGGTGCAGCTGCACGGGGCGATGGGCGTGACCGACGAGCTCAACATCGGCGCCTACTTCCGCCGGCTGCTGTGCATCGACACGACGTGGGGAACCGCGGCGGAACATCGCGCGCGCTGCATCGGCCTGCGCCGGGCCGGCGTGTCGAGCGGCATGGAGCTCGAGCTCGCGGCGGACGACCGCCGGTTCCGGGACGAGGTACGCGCGTTCATCGCCGAGCACCTGCCCGAAGCACTGGCCCGCGGCCAGCGGATGAACCCGAGCGTCGTCGCCGAGCCCGACCAGTCGATGCCCTGGCACCAGGTCCTGCATTCCCGAGGCTGGTCCGCGCCGGGCTGGCCGGTCGAGTACGGCGGTACCGGCTGGACCCCCGTGCAGCGCCTGATATTCGATGCCGAATGCGCGCGCGCCGATGCACCCCCACTGTCGCCCTTCGGTCTCAAGATGGTCGGGCCGGTGCTGATCGGCTTCGGCAGCCCCGAGCAGAAGGAACGCTTCCTGCCGGGCATCCTGTCCGGCGAGGTCGCCTGGTGCCAGGGATACTCGGAGCCCGGTTCGGGCTCGGATCTCGCCTCGCTCAAGACGCGCGCGACGCGCGACGGCGATCACTACGTCGTCAATGGCACCAAGATCTGGACGACGCATGCGCACCATGCCGACTGGATGTTCGCGCTGGTGCGCACCGGGGACGGGCCGCGCAAGCAGGACGGCATCAGCTTCCTGCTGATCGACATGAAGTCACCGGGCATCACGATCCGGCCGATCCGCACCATGGGCGGCGACCACGAGGTCAACCAGGTGTTCTTCGACGACGTGCGGGTGCCGGTCGCCAATCGCGTCGGCGACGAGGGGCGGGGCTGGTCCTACGGGAAATACCTGCTGCAGTTCGAGCGCGGCGGCGCGCAGTTCGCGAACCGGCTGCGCCGGGATCTCTCGCGCCTCGACGCGGCCGGGCGGGAGGCCGTCCGCCGGGGCCAGCGGGCGATCGAGAGCGACGAGATCCAGGCGCGCTTCGTGGCGCTCGAGAACGACATCGCCGCGCTCGAGATGATCGAGCTCCGGATCATGTCCGCGCTGCAGACGGGCGAGAGCCCGGGGCCGGTCTCCTCGCAGGTCAAGCTGCGGGCGAGCGAGCTGCGCCAGGAGATCACCCAGCTCGGGGTCGATCTAATCGGCATCGAAGCCCTGGTGCGCGAGCCGCGTCGGCCGCTGCATGCGGTGGAGGACCTGGCCGGCGGCCTTGGCGATGACGTCGCCCCGATCGTGCCCACCTACCTGAACTCGCGCGCATACACGATCTTCGGGGGCAGTTCGCAGGTCCAGCGCGACATCCTCGCCAAGGACATCCTGCGGATCTGAGGTCAGCTGGCGTCGCCGACCCGCTCCAGGGTGGCGTTGTTGGCGATCACGTCGCCGTTGCGGATCGCCTCGTCGAGTTCCGCCCTGACCTGCGCGCGGGTCAGGCCGGCTTCGAAGCGGGCCGCGCCGGCCGGGAGGACCAGTTCGCCCGTGGCGTTGTTGGCGATCACCGCGCCGCTGCGGACCGCCTCCGCCAGTTCGGCACGAACCTGGTCGCTCGACTTGCTCGCCGCGACGGCGGCCGACGGGAAGACGCCTTCGCCCGTGGCGTTGTTGACGATCCCGCGCTCGGCCGCCATGGCCGAGCCGGCCGAGAGGGCGACCGCGAGGGCGACGATGGAAGTGACAGTGCGTGTCATGATGGTTCTCCTGTGGGCCTGGTGACTGCGGATGAACGATGAGTCCAGTGCAGAGTCTCCGCGCCCACGGATGCGCTGCCATCGCGGCACTATAAAATTCCCGTAACAGGACCGGTGAGGTTTGGTCACGATGGACCGACTGCTCTCGATGCGCGTGTTCGAGAAGGTCGTCGACGAAGGCGGATTCGCGGCGGCGGCCCGGGCGCTCGACATGTCGCCGCCGGTGGTCACGCGGCTCGTCGCCGACCTCGAGAACCATCTCGGGACGCGACTGCTGCAGCGGACCACGCGGCGCCAGTCGCTGACCGACGCCGGGCATGCCTACCTGTCGCGCGTACGCGGCATCCTGCAGGAGATCGACGAGGCCGAATCGATCGCGAGCGCCCATACCAGTGAACTCGCCGGCGTGCTGCGGCTGCATGCGCCGCCGGTCCTCGCGAGCTACGCGATCGCGCCGGTCCTCGCGGGCTTCAGGGCCGAGCATCCCAACATACGGATCGAGCTCGAGGTGGAGTCGCCACGCGATCCGCCGATCGAGGACTACGACGTCACGCTGCTCGGCACCGATGCCAGCTTCGATGCGGACGTGGTCGCGCGCACGGTGATCGAGACCGAGACGATCCTGGTGGCGTCACCGGCCTACGTGGAGCGTCGAGGCATGCCAAGGTCGCCACAGGACCTGCGCGAACACGACTGCCTGCGCCTGGTCGTCCCGGGGGTGCGCACGCGCGTCCTGCGGTGCTGGCGGCCGGAGCATGCCGATGAGCCGGTCGACGTCGAGATCGACCCGGTGGTGCTGGCCAACCATACCGACACGCTGCTGCGCGCGGCCTTCGATGGCGCAGGCATCACGTCGGTGTCGGTCGATCTCGTGGCGACCTATCTCGCGCAGGGCTTGCTGGTGCGTGTCCTGCATCCCTGGATCACCGGTCGGCTCGCCATGTACGCCGCGTTGCCGAGTCGCAAGTTCATACCGCGACGAACGCAGGTGTTCCTCGACTACCTGGTCGAGCACACCCGCAGCCAGGTCGACAGCGCGATGGCGGCCATGCGCGAGAGCGGCGTGGCGCGCAAGCCCCGGTCCCGCTCCCGCAAGCCCCGCAAGTAGCAAGCCGCCCGGCGCGGCCTACTTGCGCCACCACCAGATGACCAGGCTCAGCACGATCGACACGATGAGCGAGGTCATGATCGGGAAGTGGAAGCTGAAGTTCTCGCGCCGGATGGAGATATCCCCCGGCAGGCGACCCCAGGGGAGTTGCGACAGCCACGGCCAGGCGAGGCCCGCGAGCACCAGGACGATGCCGAGGATGACGAGGATGCGCTGCATCAGCCCGCCGACCCTGCTGGTGGGCCGCCCCGGGCCCGGCCGAGCGATCCGGCCGCCGCGGCGCGCAGCAATCGCCGGAAGCTCGGGCAATCGGCATGGCTGGGCGCCGGGCATTCGGCGGCATGCCGCAGTGCCCTGGCCACCGCCCTGAGTCGCCGGGCCGTCGCGGCCGCCTCGTCG
>DAIMFM010000067.1:9554-13091 GCA_036724585.1 Burkholderiaceae bacterium
GTCATGGTCATGTATGCCGGCCAGCAGGTCGAGCAGCAGCCGGTCGACGCGCGGCCTGCCGTCGGGAGAGATCATCGAGCGGATCTCGTCGAGCGAAAAGCCGCCGGCCCGCCCGAGCGCGACCAGCGCCAGCTGGTCGAGCACCCCCGGCGCGAAGCGGCGCCGCAGGCCGTTGCGTCCCGTCGACGCGATCAGGCCCCTCTCCTCGTAGTACCTGAGCGTGGAGGCGGGCAGGCCGGATCGCCTCGCCACTTCTGCGATGTCCATTCGCGACACCTCTTGACTTCAAGTGCACTTGAACTTCTAGAGTGAGCTCGTCGGCTCGTCGAGTCAATTGCCGGAGTCACCATGATGGAACTGATCCATGGACCTGCGCGCATCTTCCTGATCGGCATCGGCGCAACGCTGGTGATGGATGCCTGGCTGCTGCTGTTGCGACGCATGGGCGTGAAAACGCTCGATCTATCCCTGGTCGGGCGCTGGGCGGGTCATGCATTGCACGGCCGATGGCGCCACGAGGCAATCGCGCGCGCGGCCCGGGTGCGCGCCGAGCGGGCGCTGGGCTGGGCCATCCACTACGGCGTCGGAATCTCGTTCGCGGCCCTGTTGGTCGCGATCATGGGGACGGGCTGGCTCGGCGAACCCGCCTTGTTCCCCGCGCTAGTTTTCGGCCTCGCCACGGCCATCGTGCCGCTGTTCGTCGTGCAGCCGGCGATGGGTGCCGGAATCGCTTCATCGAACACGCCCACGCCCGTCGCGAACAGTGCGAAGAGCCTGGCGACGCATGCCGTCTTCGGTGCAGGCCTCTACCTCGCCGCGACCGTCCTCGGAATGCTCGGCGATTGACGGCATGTTCGGTATCATCCGCGGGCATCACATTCCGCAAGCCCAACAGGAGTCCCTGGTCCATGAACCGCATTGATCTCGTCGAAAAGCTGGCTGCCGAGCACGACCTCTCCAAGGCCGGCGCCGCGCGCATTCTCGACACCGTCTTTTCCTCCATCGTCGCCGCAGTGAAGAAGGGCGATACGGCCAGCTTCGTGGGCTTCGGTACTTTCCGCCAGGCGAAGCGGGCTGCCCGCACCGGCTTCAATCCGAGGACGGGCGAAGCCGTGAAGATCAGCGCCATGAAGGTGCCCAAGTTCGTCCCGGGCGCGGGCTTCAAGGCGGCGGTCGATCCGAAGCGCGCCGAGCGCAAGGCGGCCAACGCCGCCAAGGCGGCTGCGAAGAAACCTGCCGCCCGCAAGGCAGCGGCGAAGAAGCCCGCCGCCCGCAAGGCAGCAAAGAAGCGCGCCTGAGGACGAAGCCGGAGTCGCCGCCGGCCGCCGGCGACGTGCCCGGCAAGGCCGGGCCGGCGGCGGCGACCGACCGGCCCGTCGTTTACAACGACGGATCGATCAGCACCTTCGCACCGGTGTTGCGCGGCCCATAGAGGGCGATCGCATCGGCGCTCAATGCGCCCGCCAGCGAGACCGTGCGAGCGTAGTGGCTCGCGAACGTGGTCTTCAGTTCGGCGGCGACCCGTTCGCGCAGCGCTCCCGCGGCGGTCGGGCCGATCTTCTCCAGGAAGGGAAACAACAGCCAGCCGCCCACCCCCCAGGCCATGCCGAAGGTGCGGTGGATCTCGGTCGGCCGCGTGTCCAGGTGCCCGTACAGGTAGACCTGCTTGTGCACCGCCGAGCCGTAGCGACTGTATTGCGTGGCGTTGCGGTTGATGGCGGCTTCCATGCATTGCAGGATCCGCCCCGCGAGCGTGCCGCCCCCGGTCGCGTCGAAGGCGATGGTGGCGCCCGTGGCCGCCAGTGCATCGGTCAGCTCGTCCGTGAACCCTGGCGAACTGCTGTCGCACACATATCGCGCGCCGATCCCGCGTAGCAGCTCCACCTGCTCGGGCCTGCGCACGATGTTGACCAGCTCGATGCCATCCTTCTGGCAGATCCTGTTGAGCATCTGGCCCAGGTTGCTCGCCGCAGCGGTGTGAACCAGGGCGGTGTGGCCCTCGCGCCTCATCGTCTCGACCATTCCCAGTGCGGTGAGCGGGTTGACGAAGCACGACGCGCCATCGGCCGCCGTCGCGCCTTCCGGCAGCGGCAGACACTGTGCCGCCGGCACCGCCCGGTACTGCGCATACATGGCTCCACCGATCGCAGCCACCTTTCGGCCGAGGAGCGCCTGCGCGGCCGGTGACGCGCCGGCGGCCACCACCAGCCCGGCGCCTTCGTTGCCGACCGGCATGCTTTGCCCCACTCGCGCAGCCAGGCCCGGCATGGCCCGTTCGGGGATACGGGCCGTGACCAGGGGTCGCTCGGCGCTGCCGGCGACCTTCACGGAGGACAGGTCGGCCGGCCCGAACAGCAGGCCGATGTCCGACGGGTTGATTGGCGTGGCCTGCACCTGGATCAGCACCTCGTCGGGGCCGGGGGCTGGCACGGGCGTCGGCTCGAGGCTGAGCTGCAAGGTGCCGTCGGCCTGTACGAGCGAACGCAGTTGCAGGGCAGTGGACGGGATGGACTGGCTCATGAGTGTCTCGCAGTAATGATTGTTTCTAAAACAGATTTTGTATGGTGCCGTCTGTGCCGATTATCTTTTGGTTTGGAAAGGATAAAGTACAGACATCGATAGACGACAGAGATCGGAATCGAAGTGGCCGCAGCGGGAACGCCCGATCGATCGGCCACCTCCCGTCAACCAACTCAATCTACCTCAAGGAAAAGCCAACATGACACGCACTACTACTTCCCTCGTCGCCCTCGCATTCGCACTTTCGGCCGGCTCGGCCATCGCAGCCGACGGCGGCTTCGTCAACAACGTCACGGGCGAGGGCATTTTCCCCGCGGTCGCCGTCGAGGCGAGCAAATCGGGCGAGCAGGTCCGGGCCGAACTGGTCGATGCGATTCGCAGCGGCGCAGTGATCGCCAACAACGCCACCGGTGAGACGGTCCGCTCGGCCAATGCCTCGGGCTTCGAAAGCACGGTGACGCGCGACCAGGTCCGTGCCGAACTGGTGGAAGCGGTTCGCAACGGTGACGTGATCGCCAACAACGCCACCCTGGAGACGGCCGGCGACGCCAGCTGATCTTCCCCTGCATCTATGACAACGGCGTGGTCCCGCTTCGGCGGGCCGCGCCGTCTTGCCGTTTGCAGTCCGGTTGGCGCTTGGGGCGGAGTGGGCGGATGGCCCGTGCAGAGGGGCAAGGTACGGGGCCTTAGCGGCATGAAACTTGCGGAGCCCGATGCAGGCTTACGGACTGCAAGGAGTGCCCATTAGCAGGCCCGACCCCCGAGAGCACGAAACGAGCGACGGCAAGGTCTACAAGGACCAGGAGGAAGGCGAGCGTCACCAGGCCTATCTCGACCTGGCCGCCCTCATCGAAACCGAGGGCTGGCCCGGGGACGACGCGAGGAAGCTCGCCCGGATTCTGGTGGCCAAGGCCGATGCCATCATCCCTGTCCTGCAGGCCGCCAGGCCCAGGACCGACGAGGCTCCCACCTCGTAGGGGCGGCGCTTCCTGCGGACCCATGCCCCGAGATCCAGGC
>DAIMFM010000068.1:0-4120 GCA_036724585.1 Burkholderiaceae bacterium
GTTCCACGGCAGCCTGCCCTCGCCCGAGACGAGGTTGCCGTCGGCAACGAAGCGACCGCCCTCGCCCTTGGGGCAGAAGCCGAGATCCTCGAGCTGGATCAGCACCATGATGGTGAAGTTGTCGTAGACCGAGGCGTAGTCGATGTCCGCGGGGCGGACGCCCGCTTCGGCGAAGGCCGCGGCGCCGGAACGCTCGGCGCCGCTGCGGGTCAGGTCGACATAGCCGCCGCGATTGGTCGCGATGGTCTCGCCGCAGCCGATCACCTTCACCAGCGGGCGATCGAGCGAGCGCGCGATCTCGGGCCGGGCGAGCACGAGCGCGCCGCCGCCGTCGGTGATCACGCAGCAGTCGAGGCGCCGGATCGGGTCGGAGATGACCGGCGAGTTCATCACGTCCTCGACGGTGACGGGCTTGCGCAGCAGCGCGTGCGGATTGTGCTGCGCATGCCGGGAGGCGGCCACCTTGATCCACGCGAGCTGCTCGAGCGTGGTGCCGTATTCGTGCATGTGGCGCTGGGCCATCATTCCGTAGATGCCGGCGATGGTCCAGCGGAACGAGGATTCCCAGGGCACCTCGGGCCGGTCGGGACCCAGCGCCCGGGGCGCGGTCCCGGTGGCCTGGCCGCTGCTGCGCGGCTTGCCCGCCAGCGTGATGAGCGCCACCGAACACTTGCCGGCGGCGATCGCGGCGGCGGCATGCTCGATGTGCGCTAGGTAGGAACAGCCCCCGGCCTCGGTGCCGTCGAGCCAGGACAGCTTCAGGTCCAGGTAGTCCGCCATCAGGATCGGCGACGCGCCCGGTGCATCGCCCGCGCAGAAGTAGCCGTCGACGTCGGCAAGCGTGAGGCCCGCATCGGCGAGCGCCCCGAGGGCGCACTCCGCATGCAGCTGGGCCACCGACTTGTCCGGCGCCAGCCGGGTCGGGTGTTCGAACGCGCCCACCACGCAGGCGCGGCCCTTGATCGTCATCGGTTCGGCTCCTCTGCGCGGCGCGCCGGGTTCGTCGTCGTGGCATCGCGCCTGGCGGCCGCGCGCTTCCTCGCGAAGCCGCCGATCCCCGCCCGCGCGTCCTCGGTATCGGCGACCACGCAGAAGGCGTCCACCGCGGCGGCGACGCCTTCGCTCATGCCGAGATCCAGCGCGCGATGGAAGGATTCGCGGGCGATCCGCATGGCCTGGCGCGGCTTGGCCGCGAGCAGGCGCGCCAGCGCGCGGGCCGTGTCGTCGAGCTGGTCGTCGGGCACGACCTGGTTGACCAGGCCCAGCTGCTCGGCGCGCGCGGCGCTGAAGGTCCGGGCGCTGAACAGCAGGTCGAAGGCCCGGTGGCGGCCGACGATCCGCGGCAGCAGGGTGAAATGGATCGCCGGCATCACGCCGACGTCGATCTCGGGATAGCCGAAGGAGGCGGACTCGCCGGCGACCAGCATGTCGCACGAGACCGCCAGCGTCATGCCGCCGCCGCGGGCGGCACCGTTGACCACCGCGATGCTGGGCTTGCCGAGGCGACGCTGCGCCTCGTGCAGCCCGACGTAGAGCGTCTCGAGCAGGGAGCGGACGGCAGCGGGCGCGGCGCCGTCGAGCAGGCCGAGGTCGCGCCCGGCGCAGAAGCGCCGCGGCACCGCGCTGCGCACCAGCACGACGGCCGCGTCGTCATCGGCGGCGGCCCGGTCGAGCGCCGCGATGAGGTCCGCGACCATGGGTTCGGTCAGCGCATTGGCCGGCGCGCTGTCGAGCGTGATCTCGGCGATGCCCTCGCGCAGCCGGTAGCCGATCGCGCTCATGGCGCCGGCCTGGGCGAATCGACGAGCTCGAGCACCCCCGCCGCGGCCAGTCGCTGGATCTCGGCGTCGTCGAGGCCCGCCTCGCGCAACACCTCGGCCGTATGCTCGCCGAGCAGCGGCGGCGTCAGGCGCGCTTCGCGCGGCTTGCCGTCGAAGCGCACCGGCATGGCGATGTTGCGCAGCTCGCCCAGCACCGGATGCTCGCTGCGGACCACCAGCTGGCGCGCCTCGAGCTGCGGATGGGCGAGCGCCTCGTCGAGCGTGTGGATCGGCGAGCACGGTACCCCGGCGCCTCGCAGCGCCTCGAGCCATTGCGCCAGGGTCCGCGTGGGCATGACCTCGGCCACCAGCGCGACCGTCTCGTCGAAGTTCGCCACCCGCTGCGCATTGGTGGCAAAGCGCGGATCGTCGACCGCATGCGCCAGGCCGGCCACGTCGCAGAAGCGGCGCCACTGCGCATCGTTGCCCACGCCCAGCATGATCTGCCCGTCCGCCACCGGAAAGGCCTGGTAGGGCGATAGCGCCGGATGGCCGGTGCCCATGCGCCGCGGCGGCACGCCGGTGCGCCAGTAGCTCTGCGCCAGGTAGGTCATCAGCGCGATCGAGGAGTCGAGCAGCGCGACCTCGACGTAGGCGCCCTTGCCGGTGCGCTCGCGCTCGAGCAGCGCGGCCAGGATGCCGATCACCCCGTTCATGCCGGTGGAGATGTCCACCGGCGAGAAGCTCGCCCGCGCCATGGGCCCGTCGGGCTCGCCCATGGTGCTGATCATGCCGCTGAAGGCCTGCAGCATCACGTCGTAGCCCGGCTCCTTGCCGAGCGGCCCGTCGCGGCCGTAGCCCGAGACCTCGAGATAGATCAGGCGCGGGTTGAGCGCGGCGAGCGTCTCGTAGTCGATGCCGAGCTTCTTCGCGGTGCCGCTGCCATAGCCCTGCAGCACCACGTCGGCCTCGCGCGCGAGCCGGTGCGCGATCGCCACCCCCTCGGGCGACTTCAGGTCGAGCGCAAGGCTGCGCTTGTTGTGGTTGATCGACAGGAAGAACGCCGACTGGCCCTGGTCCTGCGGCAGCCAGCTGCGCGTGTCGTCGCCCACCCTGGGCGGCTCCACCTTGACGACGTCGGCGCCCAGCTCGCCCAGGTGCTGGGCGCAGAGCGGGCCCGCAAGCACCTTGGAGAAGTCGAGGACCCTGATGTTCTTGAGGGGAGTCATGTTGAACCCTGGTGAAACGGGCGACCCCGCGGACCGCCGGATGGAACAAAGGCCGTCAGGCCATCAGGTCGGCTGGACCTCGGCCTTCGGGTCGGGACCGTAGGCGTTCGGGCCCGGCTCGCCGTCGCGGGTGGCGAACCAGATGAAGATCAGCCAGCCGACGAAGGGAATGAAGCTGACCAGGATCCACCAGCCCGAGCGACCGGTGTCGTGCATGCGGCGCACCGCGACGCCGAGGGCGGGCAGCAGCATCGCCAGGCCGAACAGGCCCGAGAGCAGGCCGTAGCCCTCGCTGCCCAGGCCGAGCACGCTGTCGATGAAGCCCAGCCCGATGGCGATCAGGATGTAGAAGAGCACGAAGAACCAGTACTCCTTGCGTCGTGCCCGGCCGGTGAACACGGCGTACTGGCGCAAGGCCTTCATGAACCATTCCATAAGAATTCCCTCCCTCTTCTCGTTGTCCAGCCTGCTCGTTGTCCAGCCAGCGTTTCTCAGGCGTGTCCCGCCACCGCATGCGGCACGTAGGGCGCCTCGAGCGTGGCGATCTCCTCGTCGGTGAGCTTCAGCGACAGGGCGGCGACCGCGTCGTCGAGCTGCGCGAGCTTGGTCGCGCCGACGATCGGCGCGGTGATGCCCGGCTTCTGCAGCACCCATGCCAGCGCCACCTGGGCGCGCGGCACCCCGCGCGCGGCGGCGACCTTCGCCACCGCCTCGACCACCTTGCGGTCGGCATCCCCCGTCTTCGCATAGAGGTTGCGGCCGAACTCGTCGGTCTCCTGGCGGGCGCTCGACTGGTCCCAGTCGCGGGTCAGCCGCCCGCGCGCCATCGGGCTCCAGGGGATCACGCCGATGCCCTCGTCCCGGCACAGCGGCAGCATCTCGCGCTCTTCTTCCCGGTAGAGCAGGTTGACGTAGTTCTGCATCGACACGAAGCGCGCCCAGCCATGGCGCTCGGATACGCGCAGGGATTTCGCGAACTGCCAGGCGTACATCGACGAGGCGCCGATGTAGCGGGCCTTGCCGGCGCGCACGACGTCGTTCAGCGCCTCCATCGTTTCCTCGATCGGGGTCTCGTAGTCCCAGCGATGGATCTGGTAGAGGTCGACGTAGTCGGTGCCGAGCCGCTGCAGG
>DAIMFM010000068.1:4130-12848 GCA_036724585.1 Burkholderiaceae bacterium
CGCCAGCACCGCCTTGCGCGACAGCCCCTTGCCGTTGGGCCCCGGGCGCATGCGGCCGTTGAGCTTGGTCGCGATCACGACCTCCTCGCGCGGGACGTATTCGGCCAGGGCACGGCCGAGGAACTCCTCGCTGGTGCCATCCGAATACACGTTGGCGGTGTCGAAGAAGTTGAAGCCGAGATCCAGCGCGCGCTTGAAGAAGGGCTTGCTGTCGGCTTCGGGCAAGGTCCAGGCATGGTTGCCACGGGCCGGCTCGCCATAGCTCATGCAGCCCAGGCAGAGCCGGGATACCTTCAGGCCGCTGCGGCCGAGGCGGGTGTACTCCATCGTCTGCTCCTGTCTCCTGTCAGGGGCGTCGGCAGCGCCGGCTTGCGCCGCGAAACATCGACGCGGACCCCGATGTTGCCATCGTCGCGGACATCCTGCGCAGCGCCGATGGCGTGGCACAGGCACAATCCGGACATCCGGCGCCGGATCGGCGGCGCCCCGATCCCATCCGAAGGAGCTTCCATGTCCGTCCATTCGCTGGCCAAGACCCCCGCCCAGGACCCGGTTCAACAAGCAAAAGTCCACCTCGCCGCCGCACTGCGCATGGCCGTGCTGCACGAACTCGAGGAAGGCATCGACAACCACTTCACCGTCGCCGTACCCGGCCAGACGGATCGCTACCTGATCCTGCCCTTCGGCTTCCACTGGTCCGAGGCCCGGGCGAGCGACATGATCGTCTTCAACGAGGCCGGCGAGACGCTCGAGGGCAAGGGCATCGTCGAGATCTCCGCCAAGTGCATCCATGCTCCGATCCATCGGATCGCCGGCGTAAACGTCGTGCTCCATACCCACCAGACCTGGGCGCTCGCGTTGAACATGCTCGCCGACAACCGCCTGCTGCCCACCAGCCAGACGAGCGCCTTCTTCGGCGGCCAGATCGTGTACGACGACGGCTACAACGGCCTGGCCGACACCCTCGAGGAAGGCGAGCGCCTCGCGCGACTGCTGGGCGACAAGCAGGTCGTGTTCATGAAGAACCATGGCGTGCTGGTGGTGGGCGACAACGTCGCCCAGGCCTACCGCCGGCTCTACCGGCTCGAGCGCGTCTGCCGCGCGCAGCTGCTGGCGATGGGCGCCGGCCAGCCCCTGGCGGTGCTGCCGCCCGAGATCGTCGAGCGGGTCCAGCGGCCCAATCCGGACGACACCCATCCGCGCGGCGAGCGCGACCGCCTGTACTTCGAGGCGATGATGCGGGTTCTCGACCGGGAGCTGCCGGGCTACGCGGACTGAGAGACGGGCGCCCGGGCCGGCCCCCAGGCGAGCAGCGCGGCGCTGGCGAGCAGCACCGCGGCGGCAAGCAGGCCCGGCGTCCTGAAGGCGGCGCTCGCGCTCGGTCCCGCGCCGACCAGCAGCGGCCCGAGCAGCTGGCCTATCGCGAAGGCCGCGGTCATCGCGGCGATGAGGCGCGCCGGCGAGCCGACCGCGATGCGGCGCGCCTCCTGCAGGCCGGCCAGGGTCATCACCATGAAGGTCCCGCCGACGTACAGGGCCGAGACGACGATGGCCGCGATGCCATGCCAGATCGCGGGCACGACGACGCCGGCCGCCATCACGACGAGACTGGCGATCGCCAGTGCGCGCGCGGAGATGCGTTCGCGACACAGGACCAGGGCGATCGTCGACAGCGCCGCCGCCAGGCCGAACACCGGCCAGGCCCAGCCGAAGACCAACGGGTCGGCGACGAGCGCGCGCGCGGCCGCGGGGATGAAGGTTGCCGGCAGGATGTAGCCGAAGCCGAAGCCGCCGAACGCGGCGAGAAGGCTCCATTCGGCGGCATCGAAGACCCGGCCCGGCGCGGTGGTCGCGCCCGCCCTCGGCGCCTCCTGCGCCATCGGCCGCCACACCGCCCAGCCGGTCCCCAGTACCAGCGCCGCGAGTCCGCCGAGCGCCACCCATCCGGCCGCGTGCCCGAATCCGCCGGCCGCGATCGCCAGGGCGAACAGGCCCGCAACGATGATGCCGGCGCCCACGCCCGCGTAGACCCATCCCGACAGGTGCAGCCTGCCGGCGGCGGCGAGCCTGCCGAGCGACCAGGCGGAGATGCCCACCATCACGTAGGCGCTCGCGACGCCGGCGGCGAATCGCAGCAGCAGCCAGGGCAGGAGGCCGTCGGCGAAGGCCATCGCCACGGTGCTCGCGACGACCAGGGCGAGGCCGCCGCGGATCGCGCGGTGCAGGGCGGGCGGCGCGACCGTAGCCGCCAGCGCCCCCGCGAAGTAGCCGAGGTAGTTCGCGCTCGCGAGCCAGGCGCCTTCACGCAGGCCCAGCCCCTCGGCCTGCATCAGGGGCAGCAGCGGCGTGAAGGCGAAGCGCCCGATGCCGATCGCGGCGGCCAGGCCGAGCAGGCCGAAGACCGCGATGGCCGTGGGCGATGGAGCGCACGCGGACCGCGCTGCATCCACCGTCGGTGAGGGCGTCGATGCCGGCGGCGGCGCGACGACCGGATGCGCCGCCGTCGCGGGGCGTGGATCGGGGGGCTTCGTTCTCGGCATGGAAGCATCCTACGTTGACCCGGCGCTCCGCAAAACTGAATAATGGGCGCAGGCTGTTTCTCGTTTCGAGAACAGATCCGGAACAGAAGAGGACCCCGATGAACCTGGCGGACCTGCACATCTTCCGGACGGTGGTCGAAGCCGGCGGCGTCGCCCGCGCGGCCGCCCGGCTCCACCGGGTGCCGTCCAATGTGAGCACTCGCATCCGCCAACTCGAGCAGTCCCTCGGCCGGCCGCTGTTCCAGCGCATCGGCCGGCGCCTCGAGTTGTCGGCCGATGGCGAGCTCCTGCTCGGCTACGCCGAGCGCCTGCTGGCCCTCGCCGACGAAGCACGCGGCGTGTTCAGCGGCGAAGCGATCGCGGGCACCCTGCGCATCGGTGCGCTCGAGAGCACGACCGCGAGCCGCCTGCCCGCCCTGCTCGTCGCCTTCCATGCCCGGCATCCCGACGTGCGCCTCGAGCTCGTCACGGGCACCAATGACGCCCTGGTCCGGCAGCTCGAGGAGCGCCGCATCGATGCGGCCTTCACGGCCGAGGTGCCGGGCAACGAGGAGTTCGTGCACCTGCCGGCATTCGACGAGCGACTGGTGCTCGCCACATCCGAGGACCACGCCCCCGTCAGCGGGCCGAGGGATGTCGCCGGCGACACGCTGCTGGCGTTTCCCAGCGGCTGCGCCTATCGCCGCATATTCGAGCGCTGGCTGGGCAGGCGGCGTGCGCCCGCGCTGCGAATCCTCGAGACCAGCTCGTACCACGCCATGCTCGCCTGCGTGGCGGCAGGCGCCGGGATCGCGCTGCTGCCCGAATCGGTGCTCGCGCTGTCGCCGACGTACACTATCCGGCGGCATGCGCTGCCCCGGGTGCTCTCCGAGATCAGCACGCCGTTCGTCTGGCGGCGCGAACAACCCAGGCGCGCGATCGGGGCAATGGCGGACGTGCTGCGGGAGATCGGCCGGCAACCAGGCATTGCGGGATAATCGGGCATGCCACCAACCGGCCCCGCTCCCGAGACCAGCGCCACCACGCTCGCGCACTACGAGCAGCGCGCCGATGCGTTCTGGGAGGGCACGCGCGACCACGACGTCAGCCAGAACATCGCCGAACTGCTGCGCCACCTCGAAGGAGAGCCGCCCTTCACCATCCTCGACTTCGGCTGCGGCCCGGGGCGCGACCTGGCGGCCTTCACGGCGCTCGGCCACATCGCCGTCGGGCTTGAAGGGGCGCCCAGCTTCGCGCGGATGGCGCGCGAGTACAGCGGCTGCGAAGTGCTCGAGCAGGATTTCCTGCGGCTCGACCTGCCGGCGGCGCGCTTCGACGGGATCTTCGCCAACGCCTCGCTCTTCCATGTCCCCAGCGCGGAGCTGCCGCGGGTGCTCGCGCAGCTGCATGCGGCGCTCAAGCCGCGCGGCGTGCTGTTCTCGTCGAACCCCCGCGGCGACAACCAGGAAGGCTGGAGCGGCGAGCGCTACGGCGTCTACCACGACCTCCAAGGCTGGCGGCGCTACATGCTCGCCGCCGGATTCCGGGAGCTGAACCATTACTACCGGCCGGACGGCGTGCCGATCGAGCAGCGTCCCTGGCTCGCGAGCAGCTGGCGCAAGGCCTGAACACCGGGACATCCCTACAGCCCGCACTCGATGGCGCTCGCACGTCGTTCATCGGTAGTCGCCGCGCTCGGCACGACCCAGACCCTGTCCTGGGCATCGTCCTACTACCTGGTCGCGATCCTGGCCGCGCCGATCGCGGCGGAACTCGGGCTGGCCACGCCCACCGTGTTCGCCGCGTTCTCCGGCGCCATGGTGGCGTCGGCGCTGGTCGGCCCCTGGTCCGGGCGCCTCATCGACCGGCACGGCGGCCGCCCGGTCCTGGTTGGCACCAACCTGCTGTTCGCGGTTGGACTGGCGGTCCTCGGCATGGCGCGGGACCTGCCGACCCTCGTCGCCGGCTGGCTGCTGATCGGCGTGGCCATGGGCAGCGGCCTGTACGAGGCCGCGTTCTCGACGCTGGTGCGCCTCTACGGCCAGGAGTCACGCAACGCCATCACCGGCATCACGCTGATCGCGGGCTTCGCGAGCACCGTCGGCTGGCCGCTCACCGCCTGGATGGAGGCGAGCTTCGGCTGGCGCGGCGCCTGCTTCGGCTGGCTCGCGCTGCACCTCGTCGTGGGGGTGCCGCTCAATGCCTGGCTGCCCCGGGCGCAGGGTCCGGTTGCGGCCTCGCGCAAGGACGGCGAGGAGCGCGAGCCGCGGACGACTGCGACTGCAACTGCGACTGCGCCCGCGCCCGCGCCCGCGACCGCGACGGCCCCCTTGCGGCCCGCCGACGGGCCCCGCAACCCCGTGCTGACCGGCGCCTTGCTGGCGACCGTGTTCGCCGCCGGATGGTTCACCAGCACCGCGATGGCCGCGCATTTTCCCCGGGTCGTGCAGGCGACGGGCGCCAGCCTCGCGGTGGCCGTGGCGGTCGGCGCCATGATCGGCCCGGCCCAGGTGGCCGGCCGCCTGCTCGAGTTCGGCCTGCTGCGCCGCCTGCATCCGTTGTTGTCCGCGCGCCTCGCCGCCCTGGCGCATCCGCTCGGCGTCGCCGCGCTGCTGCTCGGCGGGCCGGCGCTGGCCCCCGCCTTCGGCATCCTGCACGGCGCCGGCAACGGCATCCTGACGATCGCGATGGCGACACTGCCGCTGGCCCTGTTCGGGGCGCAGGGCTACGGCGCCCGCCAGGGCTGGCTGATGCTGCCGGCCCGCATCCTCCAGGCACTCGCGCCCTTCCTCTTCGGGCTCGCGCTCGACCGCTGGGCGGCCAACGCGCTGCTGCTCTCGGCGGCCGTGAGCCTCGTGGCCTTCGGCGCGCTGGCGGTGTTGCGGGCGCCGCGGCCGGACCGCTGAGCGAGGGACGAGGCGCTATGCCGCCGTCGCCAGCTCGCCGTCGCTCCCGCGCCAATGGGCGTCCATCCCGTCGGCCGTCTCGGCCGGGCCCGCGAGGCGCGCATGCAGCTGCTGGTCGAAGCGGCTGCCCGGCCGGCGCACCAGGCGCTCCGCCGCAAGCGCCCGCGCCCGCCGGATGCGACCGCTGCGCCGGGACGCCTCGAGCAGGGTGAGCGCGAGCAGGTCGCACTGGGCCAGGCTGCCGCCGCAGCGCTGCGCGAGATGGCGGATCGTCTCGAGGCGATCGGCCGCCTGCGCATAGTCGCCGGCGCCGAACGCCCACATCGCCTCGCACACCGGCAGTGCGGCGGACCCGACGACGTCGTCGAGCTCCGCCGACTGCCGGGCGTAGTCGCGCATGGCCTCCGTCAGCCGTCGCGCGCTCGCGCGCCGGCCGGCCGCGGCGAAGGCGAGCATCGCATGCGTATCGACGAAGGGGCGCAGTCCCCCCAGGGGCACCCGCTCCCAGCGGTCGGCGAGCCGCTGCCAGCGCTCGCCCAGCTCGTGGCCCGAGAGCTCGAGGCGCCAGAGCAGCGCGGAGCAGTCGACGAGCGCCGAAACGTTGTCGATCGACACGATCCTCGCGTCGTGGATGCGCAAGGCTTCCTGCGCCTCGCCGGCGTCGATGTGCCGCAGGGCGAGATGCCACCAGAGATGCGCCCCGTAGCCCGGGCTCGCCTCCCAGATGCGCCGGGTCGAACGCAGCCAGTCGATGCCTTCCCGGGCCTGGCCGCGCATCTCCATGACGTGCGCGATCGCGTGCACCGCCCCCGCGCTGTCGGGCACATGGCGCAGGGCGCGCCGGCCGGCATCGACGGCGGCGTCGTAGTCGCCGTTCTCGGCGAGCCCGAAGGCGTGCATGGCGAGCAGGTGCCCGTAGAACGGCATCGAGGCGTCCCAGTGCGCCAGCGCGGCGGCGACGCGGTCGCGCAGTTCCCGGCGCCGGCCCCACTCCAGGTCGCCGTAGTGCGCCACCCGCAGCGCCAGCGAATCGAACGGGTCGTCCGCGGCGATCCGGCCATACAGCGCGAGCGAATGCTGGAGCTCCTGGTCCAGCCAGGCCTGGGCCGCCTCGAGGTGGCGGGCGGCGCGCGACGACAGCCGGGCGGCCGGCAGGCTGCGCAGGGCCTGCAGGGTGTGGGCCAGGGCCGGGCGTGCATCGTCGCGCGCCGCCATGACCAGGAGGGCGGCGCGCAGGCAGTGGCCCTCGGCGAAGCCGGGGTCGTGCCGCAGCGCGCGGTCGATCGTCGCCATCGGATCGCCCTGGCCGGCATGCAACATGTGGAGGGCCGCGGCGTATGCGGCCTCCGACGGCGTGCCCGCCGTCGCGGCGCGCGGGGAAATGCTCTTGCTCGACATCCTGTACGACTCCTGCTCGCTGGCTTCCATGCGTATCGATGGACATGCCCGGCTCGCGGCGCATCGACTTGGCGACCGGGCTCGACACTGTGATGGCGACGGGCTTCGGCGTGAACTGCCAAGGCTCCGGGATGCTTGACCGATCCGCCGGAAACGCCTTCGTCACCGAACCGACAGCAGGATGATCGCGGCAGGAGGCGCCGGCCGACAGCGCTGGATGCGCCCCCGACCGGTTCATTCATGCCATGGGGTGCAGGCCCAACCCCTCAGTTGAACATCGCGGTATAGCGCCGCTGCATCTCCTCGGACGTGAGCTTCTCGATCTCGTGGCCGAGGAGCCAGGTGTGCCCGAAGGGATCGCGCAGCCGGCAGGCGCGCTCGCCGTAGAACTGGTCGGTCGGCGGCATCAGCATCGTCGCGCCGGCGGCCACCGCCTGCTCGGCCATCGCGTCGGCGTTCTCGACGTGCAGGTGCACCGTGCAGCCCATGTCGGCGTCCTCGGCCGGCGCGTTCATGCCGTACTCCGGATAGGGGTCCGAGAGCATCAGCACCGCCGGGCCCAGCTGCATCTCGGCGTGCCCGATCCGCCCGTTCGGCTCGGTCAGGCGGAAGATCTCCGTAGCGCCGAAGGCGGCGGCGTAGAAGCGCATCGCCTCGGCGGTATCGCGCACCCGCAGGTAGGTGAAGACCTCGTGGATCGCGAGGGGGTTGTCGGCCATGGGTGTCGCCTCCTCTGGTGGCATGCCCTAGGGGTCGATGCTACGCGGCGCGATCCGGCGAGGCGCAAAGCCCCGGTCGGCGTTCCGGGCGTCCGGGCCGCATCGAGGAAGCGATGCGACCGTGGCGTCCGGATGGCCTAACATGGCCGGCACCAACACCGACGGGGAAGCCCATGATCGAACTCGTCATCGAATCGCGCCGCCGCTCGCTCGGCGGCTTCGACGTCGGCCGGGTGCTGCCGTTTGCCAGGCGACGCATGGTCGGCCCCTTCATCTTCTTCGACCGCATGGGGCCGGTCGATCTCCCGGCCGGCATCCCCGAGAGCGTCGACGTGCTTCCGCATCCGCACATCGGCCTGTCCACGCTCACCTATCTCTTCGACGGCGAGATCATGCATCGCGACAGCGTCGGCTCCGAGCAGCCGATCGAGCCGGGCGAGGTCAACTGGATGACCGCGGGACGCGGCATCACCCATTCGGAACGATTCGAGCGGGCGCGGCGCGAGGGCGGCCACATGGACGGCATCCAGGCCTGGGTCGCGTTGCCGGCCGAGGACGAGGAATGCGATCCGGCGTTCGACCACATCGCCACCGATGGCCTGCCGCGGCTCGACGAGGGCGACATCAAGGGCAGGCTCATCGCGGGCGATGCCTACGGGCTGCGCGCGGCGGTGCCGGTCAAGTCGCCACTGTTCTACATCCACTGGAAGCTGCCGGCGGGCGCGCGCGTCGCGCTGCCGCCCGGCTATCCCGAGCGCGCCGTCTACGTCGCCACGGGCGAGGTCGAGATCGAAGGCCAGCGCTTCGGCGACGGCCAGATGCCGGTCTTTGCCGCCGGCGGTGCGGCGGTCGTCACCGCCCGCGCGCCATCGGTGGTGGTGGCCATCGGCGGCGACCCCATCGGGCCGCGCTTCATCGACTGGAACTTCGTGTCGTCGCGCAAGGAGCGCATCGAACAGGCCAAGGCCGACTGGCGGGCGCAGCGCATGAAGCTGCCCGACCTCGATTCGGACAGCTTCATCCCGCTGCCGCCGGAGCCGGGCGCGCCGGCGAATGCGATGTCGTGAGTACGGAGGCCGGGACGCCCGAAAGACCACCCCCGGGAGGCCGCCTTCGCAAGCCCTTCAGGCCGCCTTGCCCTCGATGTGGAAGAGCTTGTTGAAGATCCGCCACTGG
>DAIMFM010000069.1:0-517 GCA_036724585.1 Burkholderiaceae bacterium
CATCAATGCCACGCCGTCGACCTCGAGAATGCGCCCCGCCCTGGCGGCCGGCGTCAGCGCCAGCCCGGGCATGGCGGCCACCGCCTCGCTGCCGCCCCCCGATGTAGTGCTCATCACCAGGATCACCTCCGGCCGGGCCGCCACCAGGGCTTCGGGCGATATCGCCTTGTAGCCCTCGTGGTCGAGCGCGTTGTCGACACCGACGAGGTCGAGGATCGCCTGCGCCGCCGTGCCCTTGCCCGCTACCTGGGGCGAGCCGCCGCCGGCCGCGAGAAGGAAGACACCGCGCGGATGCGCGACCGAGCGTGTCGACTCGCGCAGGGCGGCGACATCGCGATCGAAGCCGGCGACGAGATCGCGGGCCCGGGCCTCCTCGCCCAGCGCTTTCCCCACCAGCACGATCTTCGCGCGCGCGCCCGCCAGCGAGTAGTCCTCGACGGCCTGCACGATGCGCAGGCCGGTACCCTCGAGCTGCCGCAGGGTACTCTCCGGGCCGGCCGCGCCCGAGAGCAGCAGC
>DAIMFM010000069.1:527-12838 GCA_036724585.1 Burkholderiaceae bacterium
GGTCGCGTCGCTCAGGTAGTTGTCGATCAGCACCGGGTTCTTGCCCGAGACCTTGACCGCGTGGGCGATGGAGTCGCGCAGCTCCTGCTCGTCGTGGACGATCTCCATCGCCCGGCCGCCGAGCACGTAGGACGGGCGCAGCAGCACCGGGTAGCCGATCCGCTCCGCATGGGCCAGCGCCTGCTCCAGGGTGCGGGCGATGCCGTTTTCCGGCTGCTTCAGGCCAAGCTCGCCCAGCAGCTTCTGGAAGCGGTCGCGGTCCTCGGCCAGGTCGATGGCGTCGGGCGAGGTGCCGAGGATCGGCAGCCCGTCCTGCTCCAGCGCCTGCGCCAGCTTCAGCGGCGTCTGGCCGCCGAACTGCACGATGGCGCCGAGCAGGGTGCCCTTGCGTGTCTCGCGCGCCTGCGGCGGCCACAGGCTGGTCGTGTCGGTCGCGACGACCCGGTCGCCCGCGCCGAGCGCATAGACGAGTTCCGTCATGTCGGCGCCGACGCTGACGATGCGTTGCGGCGCAGGGGCGGCAAGTGCCGCCGGGACGAGCCCGGCAGCGCCCGCGAGGAGGCTCGCGCCGGCGCCGAGCAGCCGGCGGCGCGAGAGACCGAGGACGTTCATGGCGCGGGGAGCCGGCACGACGGGCGCCTCCACGCGTTCGAGCCTCATGCCGCGCTGGTCTCGCGGTCGACCAGGCTTTCGACCAGGTCGCGCCACTCCCGCCGCTCCTCGCTGCCCGGCTTGCGCTCGCCGAAGAACTGCGCGAAGTTGCCGTTCTTCGCGTCGAAGACCTCGAGCGAGGTGACGACGCCGTCCGAGGTGGGCTTGCGCACCACCCAGGCATCGGCGACATGGTCGTTGCGCAGGTGCAGGTTGAAGGTCGGGTCCATGACGTTGATCCAGGGGCCCATCGCGCGGATGTTGCTCACCGGGCCGGTATGGATCTGGATGCAGCCGGGGTTGCCCACGAAGCACATGATCGAGACACCGGTTTCGGCCGCCCGCTCGCGCAGCCGCACGACGGAATCCAGGCCGGCGCGCTCGGCGAACTGCGGGCCCGCCAGGCGCAGCGCCTGGCGTCGACCCACCCTCAGGTCGCGCAGCATGCCGAAGAAGTCATGGGTGTCCTGGAGGTCCGCCCAGGTGCTGCGCATCGTCTCGACATCGATCATGTCGTCGGCCAGGTCCGCCGGCGGCGCCGGACGCGGCCGCACTGCGATGGTGTCCTTCTGTTCCGGGGCCCGGTGGCGATCGATGATCGCCCGCCATTGCGCCATGTCGGTATCGGCGCGGGCGAACACCTTGTGGACCGCGACCCCGGCCCCGTCGAAGAACTGGAGGCTGTGGCGGACGGCCCCGCCCTCCAGCGGCTGCTCCAGCGCGAACCCATGGCGCCACTGGCCCATGAACAGCCTCAGGTCGATGTCGTGGTTGAGCACGAGGCCGTGGCCCGGTCCTATCTCGACCTTGTCGAAGCGGCCCACCTTCTCATGGACGGCGCTCGGGTTGCGGGTCAGGACCATCACTTCGCCCACCGCCGGCAGCTCCTGGAGGATCCTGGCGTACGGCCCGGACAGGGCGACCGCCCGCTCGCCCACCCGCGAGGCGAGCAGCTGCCCCTCCGTCACGCCGAGGCGCCCGGCCGCGTCGACCGGGCGCAGCCTGGGCTCGGCCCGCAGGAGATCATCCCAGGCGCGGCGGATCGCCGCGCCGTCGTCGCCCAGGGCTTCGTTCTTCCGTGTCATGTTTCCCTCCGTGTCCATGGGTACTCAGTTTGACGAGGCCGGCTGGATCTCGAACTCGAAGGTCCAGGTGGTCGCGCTGCCGGAATCGTTCGGGTCGGCGTAGACGAGGTCCGCCAGGCGCATGCGCGCATAGCTGTTGCCTTCGCCCGATCGCACGAGGGTCCCGCGCGACGGGTTCGCCTGCAGCAGGTGCGCGACGGCCGGCAGGCCTGCCGCTGCCGCCGCGGCGTCGGTGGGGTAGTAGGTGTACCAGCCGTAGTCGAGCGGCTGCGGGTAGGTGCCCTGGTAGGCCGGGGCGAGCTGGGAGCCGATGGAGTCCTCGACCCAGCGATTGGCGGCGGGCGGAACCGCGAGGTCGGGTGCCTCGAGTTCGGCGGCCATGGTCGCCGGATCGGCAGGCATGATGGCCGCCGGCACCGGGTTGCCGTCGCCGTCGTAGAAGCCCGCCGGAACCTTGGCAAGGAAGCCCGCTGCCGTTCCGCTACCCGATGTGCCCCCGTTGAGCTTGACGTTGTAGCGGTTGAACGCGATCTGCCAGGCACCGGTTTCCGAACTCTGGGTACCCGTCACGAGGTCGAAGTAGGCCCAGCCCGACCGTGCATCGACCGTCGCCTGCCTCAGCGTCGCACTCGGGTCGCTCCGGTCGATCCACTGGAAGCTGACGTGTCCGGACTCGGTTCCGGTCGCGCCACCGTAGTAGCCGGTGACCTGCACGGCGAAGACCGGGCTCGTGGGCGTGCCGATCGGGTCGACACTCGACGAATCGGTGGTCACGAGGAAGACCTTGTAGGTCGGATAGAGGAGATGGTCGTCGCTGCCGCCGAGGCCGTACTCGAAGATCTCGGACCGGATGCCGTTGTCGCCGGTGAACACGCTGCTGGCGGTATCGGCGAAGTAGAGTTGCGCCGGGATCACCGCGCCGGTGTCGTCGGTGAAGGCGTTGGTCCAGCCCTGCAGCTCGGCCCAGGTATGGTCGAACGGCGTGGCGAAGGCCCCGCCGGCGCCCTCGCCCGAGGGCCCGCTGTTGGTGTACAGCTCGGCCGACCGACCGCCACTGGTGAGCTTCACGTCCCAGGCGGTACCCGTGCACGAGGCGGCCTGCGACATGGCGTCGAAGTCGTAGCAGGCCGACTCGCCGCTGGCCGGGAGAACCACTGTCCAGGTCGCTTTCTCGGTGAAGGCGGTGGCGGGCGCGGGCGCCGGCGCCGGGGCGGGTGCCGGAGCCGGCGTCTCCCCGACCGGTGGCGAATCGCCGCCGCCACCACCGCAGGCGACGAGGACGGCCGACAGGACGGCGAGGGAATAACTGCTCTTCTTCATGGAGTCTCTCCGGAGTCAGTGGCGTGTGCCAGGTGCGGGTTCATCGGGCGCGCGCGGCATCGCCGAAGCGATAGCGCACACCGAGCGTCACGAGCCGGCCCGAGCGCGGGCCGAAGTCGTCGGGATTGGCGAAGTCGCGCTGTTCGTCGAACAGGTTGCGCACCGAGAAGAAGCCGGCGAAGCCACCCCGGAACTCGTGCGTGACGCTCACGTCGACGCTGCCCCAGGCCGGCGAGCGAGCGCCCGTGTCGGTACGGGCGAGCTCGCTGCTCTGGTAGCGAAGGCGCGTGGTCAGCAGCGTGCGCTGGGCGAAGCGCCAGTCGAAGCCCAGCCGGGCGACGCTGCGCGGCCGCCGCGTCAGCTCGAGGCCGGTGCCGACGTCACGTGCCCGGGTGTAGGTGTAGGCGGCGTTCATGGCGAGCGCGGGGGAGATCCGCCAGGCAAGCCCCGTCTCGAGGCCGCTCGTCTCCGCCTCGGCGACGTTGTTGTAGCGGAAGGCCTGGACGCCGTTGAAGGTGCCGCTCGGGTTCGAGTCGGTCTGGATCAGGTCCTCGATGTCGTTGTGGAACGCATTGACCTCGATGCGCAGGTCCGTCCCTCGCGAGAAGACGGCACCGAGCTGGTAGCTGGTCGACGACTCCGGGCGCAGGTCGGGATTGCCCAGGACCACGTAGCCCAGCGCGCTGTGGTCGAACAGGAAGTAGCGCTCCTTGAGGTTGGGCACCCGGTAGCCGTGGCCGATGCTGCCGCGCAGGCTCGTCGACCAGGCCGAGTTCGATTCGAACTCATGGCGGATCGCGATCTTGGGAGCGACATGGCTGCCGAAATCGGAGTCGTCCTGCCAGCGCACGCCCAGCACGACCTCGGTACGGTCGCCGAGGAAGATGTCGTTCTGCGCGAAGAGCTCCCGGCTGTCGCGCTCGACCTCGCCGCCCACCAGTTCCGCGATGCCGTTGTTGGTCTGCCGCAGGGTTTCGCGGTGGAAATCCGCGCCGAACTGCCACACCTGGCTGCGCCAGGCCGGCAGGTCGAGCTGCGCGCCGACGTGGCGCATGCGCTGGCCGGCGAAGCGATCGGTGGTGCCGACGCCGTTGGATACGCCCTCGGAGAAGCTGTCGTAGTCCTCGTCCACCCCCTTGAGCTCGAGCCGGGTGCCGCCGTCGAAGCGCCAGGCAAGCCCCCCGGTCAGGCGATCGCGCTCGATGTCCTCGGTCTTGAGCTGGGGGATGTGCCTCGGCGGCGCGAACTGGGTGTAGCGCTGCGTATCGTGCTCCCGGTAGCGCTCGAACTCGAGGAAGGCGCTGCGGCCCGCCCCGCCGTACCAGCCCAGGCGCGCCATCGCCTGTTCACGGCGGATCCGGTCGCCCTGGCGCGACCAGCCCTCCGGGTCGACCGCGAAGCCGTCGTCGTGCAGCGCATCGGCCGCCACGCGCCAGCGCCAATGCTGCGAGCCGCCCACCAGCCGGCCGCGCAGGTGCCGCCAGGCCAGGTCGCCCGAGTCGCCGGAGTGGTTCTGCTCGCCCCGCGTCCCGACGTCGGCGGCGACGGCGCCGGAAAGGCCGGGCTGGATGGGCCGCGTGATGACATTGATGACCCCGCCCATGGCGGCACTGCCGTACTGCACCGAGGAGGCGCCCTTGACGACCTCGATGCGGTCGACCTCCACGAGCAGCAGCTGGCTGAGGTCCACGGTCGACCCGGTGCTGGCGGTGATCGGCAGGCCGTCGACCAGCACGAGCACCTGGTCGCCGGTCAGCCCCTGGAGCGAAATGCTGTGGCCCGACTTCCCGTGCACCTCGGACAGGTGGACGCCCGGCAGGTTCTCGAGCGCATCCGTGAGCGTGACCGCCCCGGTTTTCTCCATTTCCTCGCGCGTGACGACCTCGGTGCGCGTCGGCGTGTCGTCGAGCGTCTTCTCGGTGCGGGTTCCGGTGACGACGACCTGCTCGAGGCGCCCTTCCGGCGCGGCCCCGGGGGCGACCGAGGCAGCCTGGGCGACGACCGGGCCCGGAGCGAACAGGAAGGCAAGGACCAGCAGTCCGCCGGGCCAGGCTGGCGACGCCGCGAGTGCGGGCTTGGATCCGGGATGGCCGGCAGGCAATACGGGCATTCGCGTGCGATTTCCAGCGCAGGGGTAACATCGCGCCGCAGGCTTTTGCTACGGTGTTCGTCCCGATCCCCCTCGGGCACGGTCGAACACCGCGTGCCGCTACGGTGAGGGCCGAAGCGGCGGCCTGACTGGCAGTTGTAAGGCTGGCTGGGCGCGAATGCGGCCTGGCTGGCGATCGAAAGCGCCGGGGGTGCTCCCGCCGGCGCTTTCGAGTATTGCCAATGATTCTCGTTTACAAATTTGGGATGGTCAAGGGAAAGTTTCCCGTACCGCCCGCAGGGATGGGGAAAATCCAGCGACGAAAAGATGTACGCTTCGGATTGCTTTGGAGGCGCCGGCGCGCTAGTATTAGATGCATGTGAAATGCATCTTTATTCGACCCGGCGAGCCTGCATCGCACCGGCGCTGGATCGATCCTTCCGGCCCCAATAGACGAGAACGCCCATGACTTCCCCCGACAAGCTGACCCAGGCCGCCTACGTTTTCGACGCCCGCGGCGTATCGAAGCGCTTTCGCCATGCCGCGATCTTCGGCGCCATGGACAGCCTCGGACCCAGCGAGACCATGCGTTTCGTCAATGACCATGATCCCCTTCCCCTGCTGGCGCAACTCGCGGCGCGCTACGGCGACGCGGTCGAGATCAGCTACCTGAAGCGCGAGCCGGGGGAGATCGTGATCGACTTCACCAGGACCTGAATCATGTCGGCAGCCCACGACGACGCCACCATCGCCCAGACCCTGTCGAGGCCGTACCCGCACGGTTTCGTGACCGAGATCGATTCGGACACCCTGCCACCGGGCCTCGACGAATCGACCATTCGCGAGATCTCCCGGCGCAAGCGCGAGCCGGAGTTCCTCCTCAAGCGCCGCCTCGAGGCACTCGACCACTGGATGTCGATGCCGCATCCCGACTGGGCGAAGCTGCGCATCGAGCCGATCGACTTCCAGGCGCTGTCTTACTACTCGGCCCCGAAGTCGCTGGCCGACGGCCCCAAGGACCTGTCGGAGGTGGATCCCAAGCTGCTCGAGACCTACGAGAAGCTCAACATTCCGCTCCACGAACGGGCCGCCCTGGCGGGCGTGGCGGTCGACGCGGTGTTCGATTCGGTTTCCGTGGGCACGACCTTCCGCGAACAGCTCGCGGCGGTCGGGGTGATCTTCTGCTCGTTCTCGCACGCGGTGGAAAACCATCCCGAGCTCGTCGAGCGCTACCTCGGCAGCGTGGTGCCGCTCGGCGACAACTTCTACGCGGCACTGAACTCCGCGGTGTTCTCGGACGGATCCTTCGTCTACATCCCGGAGGGCGTGCGCTGCCCGATGGAGCTGTCGTCGTACTTCCGCATCAACGCACGCAACACCGGCCAGTTCGAGCGCACGCTCATCATTGCCGAACCCGGCAGCGAGGTGAGCTACCTCGAGGGCTGCACCGCGCCGCAGCGCGACGAGAACCAGCTGCACGCGGCGGTGGTCGAGCTCGTGGCCCAGGAAGACGCGTTCATCAAGTACTCCACGGTACAGAACTGGTACCCGGGCGACGAGGATGGCCGCGGCGGCATCTACAACTTCGTCACCACGCGCGGCCGGTGCGCCGGCGCGCGCTCGCGCATTGCCTGGACCCAGGTCGAGACCGGCTCGGCCATCACCTGGAAGTACCCGAGCGTGGTGCTGCGCGGGGACGAC
The DNA here is from genome assembly GCA_036724585.1 of Burkholderiaceae bacterium. Taxonomy (GTDB): domain Bacteria; phylum Pseudomonadota; class Gammaproteobacteria; order Burkholderiales; family Burkholderiaceae_E; genus JAMLIN01. Next base: position 7,374 of record DAIMFM010000069.1, read on the forward strand.
TCCAGCGGCGAATTCCATTCCATCGCGGTCACGCACCACCGCCAGCAGGCCGATACCGGCACCAAGATGATCCACCTCGGCAAGCGGACTTCGAGCCGGATCGTCTCCAAGGGCATCAGCGCCGGGCATTCGCAGCAGAACTACCGCGGGCTGGTGCGGGTCGCCCCCACGGCGCAGGGCGCGCGCAACAACACCCAGTGCGACTCGCTCCTCATCGGGGGCGACTGCGGCGCGGCGACCTACCCCTACATCGAGACCGCCCGCACCGACGCCACGATCGAACACGAGGCGACGACCACCCGGATCTCCGAGGACCGGCTCTTCTATTGCCAGCAGCGCGGCCTCGACCCGGAGGAGGCCACCGGACTGATCGTCGGCGGCTTCTGCCAGGCGGTCCTCGAGGAGCTGCCGATGGAGTTCGCGCTCGAGGCGCGGGCCCTGTTGTCGGTCTCCCTCGAAGGCTCGGTCGGCTGACCGGCATCACACTGCAAGCAAGGACAGGACATCGAACAATGGCGAAGCAAGGCGACAAGCTGCTGGAAATCCACGAGCTCGCGGTACGCGCGGGCGAACAACAGGTGCTCGAGTCGGTCTCGATCGATGTCGCCGCCGGCGAGGTGGTGGCGATCATGGGCGCCAACGGCAGCGGCAAGAGCACGCTCGGCTTCGCGCTGGCCGGCCACCCGCGCTACGAGGTGACGGGCGGCACGGCGCGCCTCGCCGGCGCCGACCTGCTCGCGATGGCGCCCGAGGAGCGCGCGCGCGCGGGGCTCTTCCTCTCCTTCCAGTCGCCGCCCGACCTGCCCGGCGTGCGCAACAACCTCTTCATGCGCACATCGCTCAACTCGGTCCTCGAGGCGCGCGACGAGGAACCGGTCGACGCCTTCGACTTCCTCGAGCGCGCCAAGGCCATCGCGGCCGACATCGACCTGCCCGCGGCCTTCCTCAACCGTCCCGTGAACGAGGGCTTCTCGGGCGGCGAGCGCAAGCGCAACGAACTCCTGCAGCTGGCCATGCTGGCGCCCAAAGTGGCCATCCTCGACGAGGTGGACTCCGGCATGGACGTCGACGGCCTGCGCTCGATCGTCGAGACGATCGAGCGGATGCGCGCCAAGGGGACGGCCTTCCTCCTCATCTCCCACTCGCTCGCGATGGCCGAAGCGGTCAAGCCGGACCGGGTCGCCGAGCTCGACGGTGGCCGGATCGCCCGGATCGGCTCGCTCGATGTCGCGCGCGACATCGCGCGCATCGGCTTCGCCCGGACGCGCGAATCCGTCGAGGGTTGAGCATGCAGTCAGGAACGGCAAGCCGCGAACCCGCCATGCTCCAACGCGTGCGCGAGCAGTGGATCCCGGAGCGCACCGAGCTCTTCCGCCACCTGCGTCCGCCACGGGTCGACACCTGGCTGGCCCAGCCGGCTTCATCGAGCGACGAGGCCTCCGCCTGGGTCATCGAGACGCTCGGCGAGGACGGACGGGCCCTGCCCCAGGGGCAGCCGGGCCCGCGGCCGTCCATCGAGACCGATCCCGAGCGGGTCGCGGCGGCGCTCGCCGCGGTGCCCACGACCCTGCTCGACGAATACCGCCCGCTCGCCGAGGCCCATGCCGCCAGCTGCGGCGGCCTCGCGCGCCTGCGCATCGGCGCCGAGCACGACGGCGCCGTCGTCCGGGTACGCCGTCGATCCGACGGCATGCGCGACGCCCCGCTGCTCATGGTCGACGTCGAGCCGGGGACCAGCTTCACCCTCGTCGAGGATGCCGACGGCGCCGGCATGCCGGGCGCCGCGCCCGCCACCACCCGCAATGCGCTCGGCGTGCTACGGGTCGGCGCCGGCGCGCGCCTGCGCCACGTCCGCATCCGGCGCGAGCCACCGGCGAATGCGATCGCCAACCGGACCGTGGTCCGGGTCGAGGGCGAGGGCCGCTACGAGCAGGTCACCATCGCATCCGCGGGCGAATACCACCTCGAGCGCAGCGAGATCGACCTCCTCGGCAAGGGCGCGCATGCCGAGAGCGTCGCCGTCCTGCTGGCCGCCGCCGACCAGCTCGAGCAGCAGGTCGAGGTGCGCCACTCGGCGCCCGCCACCCGCAGCCGGGTCGAGGTCCTCGTGCTGGCCGCCGACAAGGCGCGGGTGGTCGTCAACGCGCGCACCATGCTGCCCCGGGAGGTCGTCGGCGCGATCGTCGACCAGAACCTCCACGGCGTGCCCACCGCGGGCCACCCCAGGATCGTGCTGCGCCCCCACCTCGAGATCCTCCACGACCAGGTCGAGGCACGCCATGGCGCCACCTGGGGAGCGCTCTCCGAGGACGCCCTCTTCTATGCCAGCCAGCGCGGCATCGATCCGGACGAGGCGCGCGCCCTCATCGTCGACGGCATGGCGAGCGCCCTGGTGAGCTCGTGCATCGACGACGCGGCGCTGCTCGCGCGGACGGGACTCGCCGCCGCCCTTCTCGATGCGGTCGCCGACCACATCGGACGCAAGCCGGAACGCGAATGAACCAAGCCAGTCTCCAGGCCGGGCACGACGCCGCGGCCGATGCCTATCCGGTCGCCACCATCCGGGCCCAGTTCCCTATCCTCGGCCAGAACATCCGCGGCCGGCCGCTCGCCTATCTCGACAACGCCGCCACCACCCAGGTGCCGACGGCGGTGATGGATGCCGTGCGCGAGTTCGAGTCCACGATCCGGGCCAACATCCATCGCGGCGTCCACACGCTGAGCCAGGAGTCCACCGACGCTTTCGAACGGGCGCGCGCGGACATCTCCCGCTTCATCGGCCTTGGCGATGCGCACGGCCTGGTGTTCACCTCGGGCACCACCGAGGCGCTCAATACCGTCGCCCATGGCCTGTCGTCGGGCGACGGGGTGCCGGCGAGCCTGGGCCCGGGCGACGAGATCATCGTCAGCGGCCTGGAGCACCACGCCAACCTCATCCCCTGGCAGCGCGCGGCCCGGCGCAGCGGCGCGACGCTGCGCATCCTCGTGCCGGACACCGACGGTCGCGTCCACCTGGACGACCTCGCGTCGATCCTCGGCCCGCGGACCCGGGTGTTCGCCCTGACCGCCTGCGCCAACGCCACCGGTTACCGCCCGCCCTACGAGGCCATGCTGCGCATGGCCGCCGAGGCCGGCGCGCTGACCGTGCTCGATGCGGCCCAGGCCGTCTCGCATGAAGCCGTCGACCTCGCCCGGCTCGAGTGCGACTTCTTCGCCTTCTCCTCGCACAAGATGTACGGGCCGATGGGCATCGGCGCGCTCGCCGGCCGACTGGCCGCGCTCGAGCGCCTGAGTCCCCTGCGCCTCGGTGGCGACATGGTCGACTGGGTCAACCTGGAGGACGCCGGCTTCGCCCCCCTGCCCTCGCGGCTCGAGGGCGGCACCCAGAACGTCGGCGGCGCGGTCGGCATGGCCGAGGCCGCGCGCTTCATCGACAGCATCGGCCGCCCACGCATCGATGCCGAAGTCCGCCGCCTGCGCGCGCGGGCGGCGCAGGGCCTGGCCGCCATCGACGGCGTCACGGTCCTGAACCCGGATGCGGCCGAATCGGCGATCGTCGCCTTCGTCGCGCGGGGCGTCCATCCCCACGACATCGGCACGCTGCTCGACGAACGCGCGATCGCGGTGCGTACCGGGCACCATTGCGCCATGCCCCTGATCGAACGACTCGGCAGCGGGCCGACCACGCGCGCCTCGTTCGCCGCCTACAACACCGACGAAGAGGTCGACCGCCTGGTCGAGGCGGTCGATGCCGCACTGAAGGCGCTGGCATGAACGGAGGCGATGCCCTTTCCGACCTCTACCAGGAGCTCGTGCTGGAGCACAAGCGCTCGCCGCGCAACTTCGGCCCGATGGAATCGCCCACGCACCAGGCGCGCGGCACCAACCCGCAGTGCGGCGACGACGTCCAGGTACAGCTGCGCATCGACGGCGGGCGCATCGAGGACATCCGTTTCACCGGCAGTGGCTGTGCCATCTGCATCGCATCCACGTCGATGATGACGCAGGCGGTCAGGAAGGGCGACATCGGCTCGGCGCTCGAGCTCCAGGAGCGCTTCCGCGCCGTGATGACGGGCAAGCAGGAGGCCGCCGACGCTGGCCTCGGCAAGCTCGCGAGCTTCTCGGGCGTACGTCGCTACCCGAGTCGCATCAAGTGCGTCCTGCTGGGCTGGCACGCCCTCGGCCATGCGATCAACGATGCCAACGGCGACGGCAACCAGGAAACATCGACATGAGGCGCGGCTCCGAGCACATCATCCTCGAGCGATCCGTGGGGGTCGAGCGCATTCCCGACGGCCAGCCCATGGAACTCCCCGAGGGCCAGTCGGTGATGATCACCCAGGCCCTCGGCTCGGCCTTCACCCTCTGGGTCGACGGCCAGCTGGTACGGCTGCGCGGCGAAGACGCCGATGCCATCGGCCAGCCCGTCCCGGAAACGGTCGAGATTCCCGATTCGGTCGAACCCGAGGACATCGAGGCGCTCGCCTGGAAGGCGATGAAGACGTGCTACGACCCCGAGATCCCGGTCGACATCGTGGAACTGGGGCTCGTGTACTCCTGCGAGATCGAACCCTATGACGACGAGGGCGGGCTGCTGATCAAGGTCCGCATGACGCTGACCGCCCCCGGTTGCGGGATGGGCCCGATCCTCGGCAAGGAAGTCAGCGAAAAGCTCGGCGCCCTGCCCCACGTCGAACGGGTGGAGGTCGAGCTCGTGTTCGATCCGCCCTGGGACCGATCGATGATGTCCGAGGCGGCAGCCCTCGCCCTCGGCCTGTGACGCCCGGGTCGGCCGCCGGAAGAGCCGCCGCAGGCGCCTGCTTCAAACACCTTCACAGGGATTGCTCCCCACTCCTGCCATGCTGACAGTCCTGCTCGAACAGATCCATGCCAGCGCCGACCCCATCCTCGAGGCCCTGCCGGGATTGCGGATCGAGCGCATGAACCAGGCCGGCGACCTCGAAAGGCTGGCGCCCCTGCTGCCCGAGGTCGAGATCCTCGGCATCCGCTCGCGCACGCTCATCGACCGCGAGCTGCTCGAACGGGCGCCGCGCCTGAAGGCGATCGGCGCCTACTGCACGGGCACCAACAACATCGACCTCGACGCCGCGCGCGACCATGGCGTCGCCGTCTTCAACGGCCCGTTCTCCAACACCCGATCGGTGGCCGAACTGGTCATATCGCATGCGATCGCGCTGATGCGGCGGGTACCGGAGCGCCACCAGGCGGCGCGGCGCGGTGGCTGGCTCAAGGACTCCGCCCGCTCCAACGAGGTCCGGGGCAAGACGCTGGGCATCGTCGGCTACGGCAAGATCGGCACCCAGACCGGGCTGCTCGCCGAGTCCATCGGGATGCGGGTGGTCTTCCATGACGTGGTGGCACGCCTGCCCCTGGGCAATGCGAGGCCGACCCGCTCGCTCGACGAGCTGCTCGCGGAGTCCGACATCGTCACCATCCATGTGCCG
>DAIMFM010000070.1:0-12483 GCA_036724585.1 Burkholderiaceae bacterium
GGCGCCGACGGTCCGGGCGAGCGCTCGCATCGCATCCGGCGCGATGCGGTGGGCACGCCGATTCCCGAGCGGGGCGGCCGCATCGCCATCGGTCTCGGCGCCGGACAGGATCCCGGTCTCGCGTCGCTTCCGGTCGCCGCGCGAACCGGGGCACCAGGAGTCGACGCGCTGCCCGCGGAGCGCGTCCTGTCGGGACATGGCGAACGGGTCCGGATCGATGCGGGCGGCCGCACCCGCCGCGAGCGCTACGACGACCTGGGACGCCTCGTGCGCAGCGAGGACCCGAGGGGCGGCGTCGTCCTCTACGAGCACGACACGCTCGACCGCCTCGCCGGCATCGCCTGGCAGGACGGCACCCGCTGGCGCTTCCGGCGCGACGGTACCGGCCGGCCCCGCGAGATCCTGCGGGTAGGGGGCAAGGCGACGATCACGAGCCGGATCCTGTGGCAGGGCGATCATGCGTTGGCCATCGACCATCCGGTGCAATCGAGCCGGGCGCGCTACGACCCGGCCGGGCGGCTGCTGATGCTCGAGCACCGCCTGCTGGGACGTCGCCACCGCCAGACGTTCCGCCATGACGACGCGGGCCGCCTGCTCTCGCGGCAGCTCCCGGATGGCAGTCGGCTGCGCCATGCGTACGATGCGGCGGGCCGGCCGCTCGCCCTGTACTGGACGCCGCCCGGCGGCGTCGAGCAGGTGCTGGTGGACGAGGCGCGATACCGGGCGGGGCGCATCGCCTCGTTCCGGCTCGGTGGCCGGATCGAGCAGCATCGTGTGTTCGATGCCGATGGCCGGCTCGCCATCCTCGCCTGGTCCGGCCGCGCCGACTACCCGCGCTGGCGCTTCGCCTGGCGACGCGACGGCCTGCTGGCGGGCATCGACTCGCCCGCCGACAGCAGGCGCTTCGCATGGGACCGCCGCGGACGCCTGCTCGTCGACCAGCGCCGCGCACCCGGCGGGAAACCCAGCATCGAGTACTTCGCCTGGGGCCCGGCGGGCGATCCGCTCGGCCATCGCGATCCCTCCGGCCGCACGCACCACATCGATGCCGCCGGCGCCCCGGCGAGCGCGGGCCTGCCCACTCGGCATCGCGGCATGCGGCTCGACTACGGACCAAATCGAAGGATCCGCCGCGCCAGCATCGACGGCCGGGTGCTCGCTCGCTATCGCTACAACGCGCTCGGCGAGCGTGTCGTCCGCGAGGCCGGTGGCGAGCGCCGGGGCTACCTCTACCATCGCCGGCAGCTCCTTGCCGAGACCGACGGCGATGGTCGGCTGCGCCGCACCTGGCTGCGCTGGCAGGGCCGGGTGATCGGCTTCCTCGACCACGCCCCCGATGCCGCGCCCCGACTGCATTTCGTGCTCGGCGACCATCTCGGTACGCCGGCGATGGTCACCGATGCCGCGGGCACTCCGGTCTGGTCGGGCCGCAGCAGTGCCTTCGGCCGCCTTCTCTCGCAGCAGGGCACGCTGCGCCAGCCGCTGCGCCTGCCCGGCCAGGTGGCCGATCCCGAGACCGGGCTGCACGACAACTACCAGCGCAGCTACGACCCGCGCTTCGCGCGCTTCCTCGAGCCCGACCCGCTGGGCATCGCCGGTGGGCCGAACGCGTACGCCTACGCCTCCGGCAATCCGGTCACCGGCGCCGACCCGCTCGGCCTGGTGCTCTTCGCCTTCGACGGCACGGGCAACACGCCGGCCTCGCTCACCAATGTCTGGCTCATGTCCCAGCAGTACGACAGCTACGACGAGTACGACCGCCATGCCCAGATTGGCGAAACGAGCTTCTACGTGCAGGGGGTCGGCACGGCCGGCGGAATGCGCGACAACGTCGTCGTCGGCGGAGCGCTCGCGCTCGAGCTCGAGTCGCGGATCGACCTGCAGCTCGAGCGGCTCGACGACTACGTGCGCGGCCGCTTCGGCTACTACCTCGACGCGGGCGCCACGATCGGGCCCGGCTCGCCCCTGCAGTTCGACATCGACATCGTCGGTTTCTCGCGTGGCGCGGCCGCGGCCCGGCATTTCGCCAATCGCCTGCTGCGTCGCCGCGACAACGGCTACTATCGCGAGCTCGTCGACGGCGGCTGCGTCTCGATCGACATCCGCTTCCTGGGCCTGTTCGATACCGTCCTGAGCACCCACGTGGGCGACTTCGAGCTGGGCATCCCCGAGGCGGTCGGTCATGCCGCCAGCCTCATCGCGGCCAACGAGCACCGGCGCGCGTTCCCGCTCGAATCCATCTTCGCCTCGGCCGCCGAGCGCGGCTTCGCGAGCAACCGCGTCGAAGTGTCGCTGCTGGGCGCGCATGCGGACATCGGTGGCGGCTATGCCTGCATCGATCCGGCCGCATGCGATGGCGGCGATCTCTCCGACATCGCGCTGTCGTGGATGCGCGAGCAGGCGGCCGCACAGGGCGTCGCCTTCGACCCGTTGCCGCCCGAGCATCGCCGGATCGACGTCCCGGTGCTGCACGACGAGACGGCGTCCTTCCCCTTCTACGATCCCGATCCGGCGGCGGACCGCGAGGTGCGCTACCACGCCGCATCGCATACCGATCCCCGGGCGGAGGACCTGCCGCGCGAGCCGACCGCGCCGCCGCAGCCGAGCCGCGAATCGATCACCGAGGACCTGACCGCCGAGCGCGCCCTGGAGTTCGTGCGCCTCGACCCGGTCTCCCGGCCCGGGCGCGTCGGCGAAGTCGATCTCGTCGCCTATGCCCGCTGGCTGCGCGATGAACTCGGCCTCGTCATCGACACCGGGCTCGACGACCATCCCGGCGACGGTGCGGACGACACGCCCCTCCCGGGGGCCGAGAACTTCCCCTGAGCACCGCCATGCAAACCGTCCGCATCCCCTGGCCGATCGCCGTCCTCGTCCTGTGCCCGTGCAGCGCATCGCTCGCGCTCGCCGGCGGCATGTCGTCCGGCGCGCCGTCCGCCGACGTCCTCCCCCAGCCCGGCGACAAGGCCGCCTATGCCACCTGGAACGCCCATCCCGAGCGCTGGGTGTATGGGGTGGAACTGCACGATGCTGCCACCGGGCGCCTGCTCGGCGCCGCAGCGAGGACGCCCCCGTGGACCCCGCAGTCCATGGGCTGGCGTGGGTATGGCGCCGCCTACCTCCCCAGCAACGGCGTCCGGATACCGGCGCGCGTCGCGATCAGCTGGTGGTTCGACCGGAACGCCGCCAGACGACGCGACCCGGCCACCCGGCAAGGTCCTTACGTCATCGCGCTGCGCGGCCGCATCGGCGAGCGGGCGCTGGCCGCCGCGGCGCGCGGTGAGCGTCGCTTCATGCTGGAGATCGGCGTGGGCGCCGGCATGGTGCCGCCGGTCCTGCGCTGGCACCTGCGCGATCGTCTCGCCAACCCGCCCGGCAGCGTGGTCGAGCGCGGCGGCGACGAGGTCGACTGGCGGCCGACCTCCTGGCGCTGAAGCGCTGGAGGCCTGGCGGGCCAGCGGCATTCCCGGGTCGATGCTATGCTCGGCCGGCCCGCGGCCACCGGCAAGTGCACGGATCCCGGGCACGGACAATCCGGTAGCGCCAACCCATGCCTTATTCCGTCCTGCGGCTGATCGCCGCCGTCGGCCTGATGACGATCGGGTCGGGCGCGATGTACATCGTCGTCGTCGTCCTGCCCATGGTCCAGGAGGAGTTCGGCGTCGACCGGGCGGACGCATCGCTGCCGTACACGCTGACGATGCTCGGCTTCGGTTTCGGCGGCATCCTGATGGGCAAGCTCGCCGACCGGTTCGGGGTGTTCTGGCCGGTGCTGGTCGGCGTCCTGGGCCTGTCGTCCGGCTACTGGATCTCGGCCCAGGCCGACAGCCTCGTCACCTTCGCGATCGCGCACGGACTGCTGCTCGGTCTCGCGGGCAGTTCGGCAACCTTCGCCCCGCTGGTCGCCGACATCTCCCTGTGGTTCGACCGTCGCCGTGGCATCGCGGTCGCGATCGTCGCCAGCGGCAACTACATTGCCGGCGCGATCTGGCCGCCGATCGTGCAGCACTTCTCGGCGACCTATGGCTGGCGCGCGACCTATTCCGGCTTCGCCCTGTTCACGCTGCTGGCGATGCTGCCGCTCGCCACCCTGGTGCTGCGCCGCCCGCCCGCCGAGGCCGGCGCCTCACCGGCCGGCGCGACGGCCGCCGTGCCGGGCACGGGCGCGGGCCCGGCGGTGTTCCGCCCTCAAGGACGCTCGCCCCGCGAACTGCTCGGCATCTCGAGCGCCAGCCTGCAGACCCTGCTGCTGATCGCCGGCGTCGCATGCTGCGTGGCGATGTCGATGCCGCAGGTCCACATCGTGGCCTACTGCGGCGACCTCGGCTACGGCGCCGCCGCCGGCGCCCGGATGCTCGCCCTGATGCTTGCCTGCGGCATCGTCAGCCGGCTGCTCGGTGCTGCAGGGCCTGTCGCTGATGCTGTTCCTCCCGTTCGATTCCCTCGCCTCGCTCTACATCATCTCGGCACTGTTCGGCCTGGTCCAGGGGGGCATCGTGCCGGCCTACGCCATCATCGTGCGGGAGTTCTTCGATTCACGCGAGGCCGGCGTCCGGGTCGGGCTCACGCTCACCGCGACCCTGGTGGGAATGGCCCTGGGCGGTTGGCTCTCGGGGGCGATCTTCGACCTGACCGGCAGCTACGAGGCGGCCTTCGTCAACGGCATCGGCTGGAACCTGCTCAACGGCTCGATCGTCCTCTTCCTGCTGCTGCGCCAGCGCCGCTGGCGCGGCCTCCAGGCCGCGGGCCACCCGGCCTGACACGGATCGCGCGCAACACAACCGGAACATCGAACAGTGAACACCGAGGAAGCCGCAAGGCGCGCGGCGCTATGGGGGATCCTGCTGCCGGCCGCGGCGATCATGGTCCTGACCATGGGGACTCGCCAGGTCACCGGCCTGTTCCTGTCGCCCATCAACACGGCGACCGGGATCGGCGTGGTCGGGATCAGCTTCGCGATGGCCGTCGGCCAGTTCGTGTGGGGCGCCTCCCAGCCCGTCTTCGGGGCGCTCGCCGATCGCTGGGGCCCGGTGTGGGTGATGGTCGCCGGCGGGGTGCTGCTAGCGCTCGGCTTCGTGCTCACTCCGTTCATGACGAGCCAGTGGGGCCTGGTCTTCTCGCTCGGCCTGCTCATGTCGGCGGGAGCGGGGGCGGGCAGCTTCTCCATCCTGATCGGGGCCGCCTCGCAGCGGCTGCCTGCCGAGCAGCGATCCTGGGCGGCCGGCTTCATCAACGCGGGCGGCTCCTTCGGCCAGTTCCTTTTCGCGCCGCTGACGGAAAGGGCGATCGCGCTCGCCGGCTGGATCAATGCAATGTACATGCTGGCGGTGGCGGCCCTGCTCACCCTGCCGCTCGCCCTGCGCCTGCGTACCCGGCCGAAGCCGGCGGCCCCCGCCGCCCCGGCGCCCGCCGTCGAGGCCGGCGACATGGTGCAGGGCAGCCTGCGCGCGCAGGTCAAGCGCGCGATGCGCGACCGCAGCTATCTCTGCCTGCACGCGGGCTTCTTCACCTGTGGCTTCCACATCTCGTTCCTGCTCACCCACCTGCCGGGCGAGGTCGCGCTGTGCAACCTGCCGACGGCGGTATCGGGCATCTCGATCGCGATCATCGGCCTGGCGAACATCGTCGGCAGCCTCGGGGTCGGGGCGCTCGGTGGGCACTTCCGCATGAAGTACCTCCTGTTCTGGATGTACCTCTCGCGTACCGTGATCATCCTCGTCTACATGGCCTCGCCCAAGACCGAGTTCGGCTTCTACGTCTTCGCGGCCGGCCTCGGGCTGACCTGGCTCGCCACCGTGCCGCCGACCGCCGGCCTGGTGGGCAAGCTCTTCGGGGTGCGCTATCTCGCCACGCTCTTCGGCCTGACGCTGCTCACGCACCAGGTCGGGGGCTTCCTCGGCGCCTGGCGCGGCGGGATCGCGATCGACAGCACCGGCAGCTACGACCTGATGTGGATCGCCGATGCGGTCCTCGCCACGATCGCCGCCTTGTTCAACCTGCCGATCCGCGAACAGAAGCTGGTGCCCCGGGCCGCCTGATCCGGCCGGGGCTTTCGCGCCGCCGATCGACCAGCGCAGCGTCGCCGGCTGTGCACCGATGACGGCTTCGTCTCGCCCGGGGAGCTACACCCGCCCGGCGGCGTCGGCGTCACCGGTGCCCTCGGGGTCGCCGGTGTCCTCGGGGTCGCCGGTGCCCTCGGCGGGTTCCCGGCCGGGCGCTGCCTCGTCGCCATGGCGGGCAGGCGATTGCGCGTCGCCGCCATCGGCATCGGGCATCTCGACCAGCAGGCGGATCAGGTCGGACTGCCGGTTGATGCCGGTCTTCTCGAAGACGGCCCGGATCTGCGCGCGGATCGTCTGCGTCGATACGCCGCGTCCGGCGGCGATCTCCACGGCAGAGAGGCCGCGGGCCAGCTGCGCCGCCACCCGTGCCTCGGCGGGCGTCAGTTCGAAGGCTTCGGCGACCAGGGCCGGGTCGGGCTCGGCATCGTGCTGAAGCGGATGGCATCGAACCATGGCCAGCGCCGGCGCGTCCTCGTCGGCGCGCGACCGTTCCGTCAGCAGGATGGCATGGGCGCCCGGGTCGATGCCCCCGGCGCGCATGACGGCACGGCGCGGCACATGGTCGGCCGGGGTGGGCGAGCGGCCCAGTCCAAGGCGAACCAGGGCACAGGCCAGCTCGACGTCTTCCTGCGGATCGGCGCAATGGAGGCGACCGTCGATCTCCACGAGCCGGTCGGCGCGTTCGCGCAGCGCCTCGGCCGCGGCATTGCGCCAGTGCACGCGCCGATGGCCATCGACGATCCAGAGCGGATGCCGGTTGCTCGCGACCGCTTCGAAGCCGGGCGCCTCGTCGATGGGCGAGGGTGATCGCCTCGCCTCGATCGCAAGTGCCGCCTCGACATGGAAGGCGATGCGGGCGAGCGACTCGCGCTGCCCGGCATCCAGGACGAGCCGGCGCCGGCCACGGGTGAGGGCGAGTACGACCGCCAGCGTGCCCCCGTCGAGTCGCACGCCGGCGGCGAAGCCGAGGCCGGCGGGGGCGAGCACCCCCGCGGCGCGCGGCGCGACGTCCGCCGCCGCGACTTCGGCTTCATGGAGCCATTGGCCGGACGCGCCCTGGACCAGCCGTGCCAGGATCGGGTCGTCGCCATGGGCGGTGCGCAGCGCCTCGCAGATCGCCTCCGCATCGCCTCGTCCGCCTTCGTCGCGGAATGCGGGTCGCAGGGTGGCGGGCATCACGCCCGTCAGGATGCAGCGCGGCGAATCGAACGCTTCGGCGAGGGCATCGAGCGGCTCGCGCCAGGGCGTGCGACCGGCGGCGGCCTGGTAGATCGACGCGACCAGGGTATCGAATCGTTGTTCGTCCATCGGCCTGACCCCCGTTCGCGGTAGGCGCGCGCGCCAGCGCGACATGATGCCTACTTTAGCCGAGTCGAAGCCGCGCGAAGCGATCGCCTGGCGCAACGAGGCGAGCGACAATGGATCACGCGATGCCGGTGGCGCAGCCGGTCGGTCCGGCTGCCCGGATGGCGACACGAACGCGGACACATGGACAGGGGACGACGATCCAGCCGATGCTCTCCGACAGGCAGTACGATCGCTTCGTCGCCTCGACCTACGAGGCGGCCCATGGCGGGCACGATCGCTGGCAGGACTGGCTCGATGAACTGGCCCGTGCCTTCGACCTCTGGAGCGCCCACCTGGTTGCCTTCGGCCACGCCAGCCAGCAGGTCGAGTTCTTCGTGCTCGGCGGCCGGATCTCGACCGAAGCCAATGTCGACTACATGCGCTTCTATCGCTCGGCCAATCCCCAGCTCCCGCTGGTGATGGCCGCCGAGCCGGGGCGCTGGATCCGCTGCCACGAGCATTTCGACGATGCCTATGTGGAGTCGAGCCCCTTCTACCGGGACTACCTGATCCCGCACGGCGGGCGCTACCTCGCCTCCACGAAGCTGATCGACGATGCGCGCTCCTTCGTCCACTTCGGCACGGTGCGTGGCCTGGGCCAGCCGCCGCTCGACGACGCCGAGATCGCCTGCCTCGCCCGGATCTGCCACCACCTCTGGCATGCGTTCATGATCCATCGCGCGCTGGTTTCGCGCCCGCCGGAGATCCGCCTGGGGGTGGAACTGCTCGATCGACTCGCCCAGCCCGTGGTGTTGCTCGGCCGCGGGCGGGAACTGCGCTACGTCAATCCGGCGGGCGAGCGACTGTTCGCCGAACTCGACGAACGGCTCGCGGTCGGCCGGCTGCTGCCGCTGTTCGGCCACGACGATGCCTCGCTGCTCGACGCCGTTCTCGCCGACCTGCTCGGGCCGCGCCCCGAGGAGGCGCCGCCGCGCCGCGGCCGCCGGGTGCTGCGCTTCTGGCCGCCCGACGGCCAGGCCCTGGTCGCGATCGCCTCCGTGCTCGAGCCGGCGGCGGTGATGGCGGCCTTCGGCAGCGAGCCGCTCGCCTTGCTGATGTTCCACCGGCCCGGCCGTGCCCGGCACATCGATCCGGTCGTGGTGGCCGAGGCCTTCGGCCTGACGCCGGCGGAGGCGCGCGTCGCGGTGCTGCTCGCCAACGGCCTGAACGCCGAGCAGATCGCCGCCGAGCGCAGTGCCTCGCTGCTCACGGTCCGCACGCAGATTCGCTCGATCCTTGCCAAGACCGGCGTCCGGCGCCAGCCGGAACTCGTGCGGATGCTGGTCGACATGCCGGAGGTGGGCGAGTCCGCGCGACCGCCTCCGGGCTGAGTGCCCGGCGTTTCGGCTGGATGCACGGGGCCGGCCTGCCGACCGGTGGCGCCGGCGCGCTTGGCGCGAGGGCAACACTCGGGTTATCGTTGTACTCAATATTGCCTATGCTCGGTATCCAGCCCGAGTCATTACCCAGCCCGAGCCGGTACCCAGCCCGAGCCGCGAAGCCCCGAAACAGACCCGAACCGCATCCCGACCCCATGGCTGCCGCCTATCCGATCCCGAGTTTCCTGCAGTTGCCCATCGAAGGCGTTGCCGACGAGGAGGCGGATGCAGGCACCACGGAACGGGCGCGTCCGCGCAATGCCGCGCTGGTGCGAAACGGCAGCCTGCGCCTGACCCACCCGGTCCGGCTCGCGCCCGATGCAGGGCATGCAGGGGATGCGGGTGGTACAGAGGATGCCGGCGATGCGGGTGGTACAGCGGATGCCCGGGATGCGGGAGATGCAGGGAATGCCGGGGATGCCGGGGTTCTCGCCGCCGTGGCGGCCCAGGGCGCCGAGAAGCGCCCGGCGGCCATCGATCGCGAGGCGGCCATCGCCACCTGGCGCGCCTGGCTGAAGGCCTGGGATATCGATGCCGACCCGGCGCCGGTGGTCGACGCGCTGGTCGAGCGCCTCGATGATCCGCGGCGCTGCTTCCACAACCTCGAACGGGTGGCCGCCGAACTGGCCTGGCTCGATACCTGGCGCGACAGTGCGCAGGATCCGGTCGCCCTCGGCTTCGCGACCTGGTTCCGCTATGCGATCCTCGATCCGGCCCGTTGCGACAACGAGGCGCGCAGCGCCGAGTTCGCCCGCATCGGCCTGGCCGGCCTGGGCGTCGATACGCAGCGCATCCGCCGTGTCCGGGAACTCATCGTCGCCACCCGCCAGGGCGCCGTGGCGGGCACGCCGGACGCGAAGCTGCTCGTCGATATCGGCCGGTCGTACCTGGCCGACCTGCCGCGGACGTTCGACGCCCACGAGGACGACCTGCGCGCGGAGTCCGTCCACGTGGTCGACGCGATCTACTGGCGTCGCCGTATCGCCGCGATCCGGGCGATGCTCATCAAGCCGCGCGTCTACCTGAGCGACGTTGCCCGCAGCCGGCTCGAGGCCGCCGCGCGCGGCAACCTCTCGCGCCGCCTCGACGCGCGCTGAGGCGCCGACTCCCGGCCGGGTTCAGCCCGGGACGGAACGCGTGGCGCCGTCCGGTTCCCTGTCCGCCGCGCGGATCTGCTGCTCGAACATGCGCAGCCGCTTGTAGACCGACATCAGTTCGACGATCGTCGACCAGCTGTTGACCAGGTACTGGAACGATTCCTCGACCTTGCCGAAGGCGCGCACGATCTGCTGCATCACGCCCAGGGTGATCGCGCCGGCCACGAGCGTGGGCCCGAGCGCGATGTACGGGAAGAGCACGCTGAACTGCAGGTAGGACCACTTCGCGATGTCGAAGTAGAGGTAGTGGAAGAACAGCCGGAAGTAGTTGCGGCGAACCGCGCCGTAGAGCCGGTCGACGCTGCCCTGGTCGGCGCGCTCGGCATGGTCCTCGCCGTAGACGAGCTCCTTGCGATAGGCGGCTTCGACCTTCTGGTTCTGGAACTCCAGGCCCGGCAGCTTGATCCCCACGGCCGCGAGCAATACCGTGCCGAAGCTTGCCGAGAGCAGGGCCACGAAGACGAGCGAATGATCGATGGGACCGATCCACGGCAGCTCGGTCACATGCTCGGACAGCGTCCAGAGGATCGGCAGGAAGGCGGCAAGCGTCATGAGGCTGCGCATCAGGCTCACCCCCAGCCCTTCCATGATGCGGGCAAATCGCATCGTGTCCTCCTGGACGCGCTGCGAGGCGCCTTCGATGTGGCGGACCTTGTGCCAGTTCGCCATGTAGAAGTCGTTCATCGCCGTGCGCCAGCGGAAGATGTAGTGCTTGATGAAGAAGTCCAGCACCACCGCGATGAGGATGTACAGGCCGGCGATCCGCCCGAACGTGAAGAGCTTGCTGCCGTAGTCCGCCATCGTGACGCTGTTGGCCTCGCCCAGCGCCTTCTGGATCAGGTTGTAGAAATCGCCGAACCATTCGTTGATGGCCACGTCCAGCTCGACCTTGTACCAGGTGGCGAACAGGATCAGCGCGCTGCCGGCGATCGACCATGCGAACCATCGGCGGTTCAGGAAGAATGCGCGAAACAAGGGGCTCTCCGCGGGTGCGAGGGGGATGCGCAGGCAGTGTGCCGACGCGACGAGCGAAGAATAACGGAAGGCCGATGGACGGAAGCCGCCGCGGCGTCCGCGGCTAGCGCGACCTGCCGGCCGGCGCGCCGGCCTGGTCGAACGAAGGCATCTCGAGCAGCATCCGCACCAGGTCGGCGCGCGAACGAACGTCCGTCTTGCCGTAGACGGACCGGATCTGCGCCCGGACCGTCTCGAGCGTGACGCCGCGCGCGGCGGCGATCTCCTCGATCGACGAGCCCTCGGCGAGTCCGGTCGCGACGTGCGCCTCGGCGGGCGTCAGCTGGAAGACTTCGGCGATGACCGCCGGATCGATCTGGCGACGGCGGGAGGTCTCGTGCAGCAGCAGCATGACCCTGGCCTGGCCAGGTGCCGGCGCCTGGACGGCGACCGGCCCGTGCGCGACGACCGGTTCGTGCGCGACGACCGGTGCGTCGGTCGACTGCCCCGCCGGGGGCAGGCCGGCCGCGAGCACCATGACCGGATGGGTGAAGCCACTGCCGGTCACGCGGACGACGGCGCTCGGCGTCTCGACGGCTCCGGCCGCCGTTGCGTCGGCGAGCCTGCGCACCGCGGCGCGCAGGCGCGCGTCGTCGTCCCGGTTGCGGCACACCAGGCGTCCGTTGCGCTCGCTGAACGCATTGACGCGCGCCAGCAGCCGCTGCGCGGCCGGGTTGCCGTAGAGCAGGCGCAGCTCGCCGTCGACGAGGGCCAGGGCCTGGCGCATCCGGCTGAACACCCGGCAGGCCAGGTCGAGGTCGTCGGCGATCCGGCCGCGCCGTTCGAGATGCAGCCGTACGGCGGACACGCAATGGGGCCGCAGCCGGTCGAAGAGGGCGACTTCATCGCTGGCCAGCGGTGGGCGGCCCTGGGCGCGCTGCAGGAGGAGCAGCACCGCCGTCTCGTCGTCCTCGAACAGCTTGGCGCAGGAGGTATAGCGCCCGCCGCGAGGCAGCAGGAATTCCTGGTAGAAGGGGTCGCGCGCGACGAAGGCGTCGTCGAAGCGGTCCTTGGAATGCAGCCACTTGCTGTGGGCGCACTCGAGGGCCAGCGCGGGGCCGATATGCGGATCGATGCGGTGGTAGACGGCCAGGTAGTCGAGCGCGAAATCGGCGCCCGAGAGCCCGCCTTCATGGATGAAGAGCGCGTTGCGACTGTCCTTGGCGACACCGAACAGGGCCAGCGACCACAGGTCGAAGCGCCGGGCCAGCGGCTCGAGGGCCTCTCGCCAGTCGATCCGGCCGGCGCCGGCTTCGTAGATGCGGGCCACGACCTCGTCGTAGTCGTCGGCAGCGTAGTTCACGGAACCTGGTTCTCGGGGCGCACGGAATACGACGTTGCGACCTTAGGCGGGCGGCATCCTCGCGACAATCCCCGAATTGAGGTAATCAGGCGCGTTTACCGGGCGTGGGAATTGCCGCGTCGCATCACCAGACCCGGCCAGCTCGCTGCGCCGGATGCAATCGGGCCTCAGTCGTACTGAATTGTGCCGATGACGGTCCGCTGGATTGTCTCTAGATTGTC
>DAIMFM010000071.1:0-12387 GCA_036724585.1 Burkholderiaceae bacterium
CGACCGGTTACCCGGTGCGCTCGAGCCACCTACCCGCACGCTCGGCCGGGCCGGCCTGCGCGGCGAACCGCACGCGTGCCTATTTGGTGTTGCTCCGGATGGGGTTTGGCCTGCCAGCCGTGTCGCCACGGCCGCGGTGAGCTCTTACCTCGCCATTTCACCCTTGCCCGGCCGCTTGCGCGGCCGTCGGCGGTATGTTTTCTGCGCCACTTTCCGTCACGGCGGCATTTGGGCACCGCCGCGCCTGGCCGTTAGCCAGCATCCCGCCCTGCGGAGTCCGGACCTTCCTCCCGCCCGGCCGTTGCCGACCGGGCCAGCGGCCGTCCGGCCCGCTTCCGGTTGCCATTGTAGCGAGGCCCGCCCATCGGCCGGCGCTTGGCCTGCGGCCGCGCAGGGCTTAGCTTAGGGCCAGCACCCCGACAGGAGTCCAGCCATGCGCCCCGCCACCGCGCAATCCCTCCCTGCCGCGCTCCTGGCGCTGGCCTGCCTCGCCCTGCCCTGCAGCGCCGCCGCGATCGACCTGGGCGACGCCAGCGTGCTGTCGCGCCAGGGCCAGCGCCTGGAACTGGCGATTCCCTTCGGTTCGGATCCGGGGGAACGCGTGTCCGTGACCCGCTTCCAGGTGGTGTCGGTCGAGGCGCCCGGCAATGGCGCGCGGGCGCCGGAGCCCGGCCGCTTCACCATCTCGAAGCCGGAGCGACGCAACGTGATCTACCTGCGCTCGGAACATCCGGTCGACCTGGAGCGCCTGCGCATCGTGGTATCGGTCAGCGGGATCGAGGGCCCGGGCACCGGCGCGGCCTACGACATCGTCATCCCCCCGCCCAGCTTCGCCGCGACGAGGCAAGCGCTCCCGCCGCGGCCGCGGCGACGCTAGGCTCCAGGGCCTGCCCCCGGGGCGCCCGGGCGGCGCAGTCGCCAGCGCAGCGGCTCGCCGCCGGCGAGCGGGACGATGGAGTCGGCGCCGAAGGGCAATGATTCGGGCAGGACCCAGTCCTCGCGCACCAGTTCGACGCGCTCCCGGTTGCGCGGCAGGCCGTAGAAGTCCGCCCCATGGCAGCTGGCGAAGCCTTCGAGCCGATCGAGGCGGCCCTGCGCCTCGAAGACGCTCGCATAGAGCTCGAGGGCGTGCGGCGCGGTGTAGCAGCCGGCGCATGCGGCCGCATGCTCCTTCAGGCGCGCCGCATGCGGCGCGCTGTCGGTGCCGAGGAAGAAGCGTGGATTGCCGCTGGTGGCGGCCTCGACGAGCGCGAGCCGGTGGCGTTCGCGCTTGAGCACCGGCAGGCAGTACCAGTGCGGCCGCAGGCCGCCGGTGAAGATGGCGTTGCGGTTGTAGAGCAGGTGCTGTGGCGTGATGGTCGCCGCCAGCGGGCCGTCGGCATCGCGGACGTACTGGACCGCCTCGGCCGTGGTGACATGCTCGAACACGACGCGCAGCGCCGGGAACGCGCGGCGCAGCGGCTCCATCTCGCGCTCGATGAAGACCCGTTCACGATCGAAGACGTCCACCGCGGGGTCCGCCACCTCGCCGTGCACCAGCAGGGGCAGGCCCAGGCGCTCCATCGTGGCGAGGACGGGAGCCACGCGTGCCATGTCGGTGACGCCGGCGTCCGAGTTGGTGGTCGCGCCCGCCGGGTACAGCTTGACCGCGGCGATCACGCCCGTCTCGACGCCCCTGCGGATCTCGTCGGGGTTCGTCAGGTCGGTCAGGTAGAGCGTCATCAGCGGCCGGAATCCCGCGGCCGCCCGGGCGTCGAGCTCGCCCTGGGCCAGCGCATCGGCCAGCGCCGCCTCGATGCGCCCGCGATACTCGAGCGCCTGCGCCACCGTGACCACGGGCGGTCGCAGGTTGGGCATCACGATCGCACGGCCGAAGGCGGCGGCGCTCGCCGCGACGACGGCGCGCAAGGCTTCGCCATCGCGCAGGTGCAGGTGCCAGTCGTCGGGCAGGCCGATGGAGATCCGGGTAGGCGTATCGGCGGGCGCGGAATCGTTCATCGCAGGAGGATCAGGCGGAAGTCGTTGACGTTGGTGCGGGTCGGCCCGGTGAGCACCAGGTCGCCGAGCGCCTCGAAGAAGCCATAGCCATCGTTGTCGTCCAGGCGGGCCCGCGGGTCGAGCCCGGCGGCGGCGGCTCGCGCCAGGGTGTCCGGTGCGAGTATCGCACCGGCATTGTCCATCACGCCGTCGATCCCGTCGGTATCGGCGGCCAGCGCCCAGACGTCGGGCAGGGGCCCGAGCGCATCGGCGAGCGCGAGCAGGAACTCGGTGTTGCGCCCGCCACGTCCCTTGCCGCGCACGGTGACCGTGCATTCGCCGCCCGAGAGCAGCGCGACCGGCCGGCGGCCGCGTTCGCCGAAGGAGCGCTCGCCGTGCGCGCGCAGCTCGCGCACGATGCCGGCGTGCACGCGGGCGACGTCGCGCGCCTCGCCGGTAATGGTGTCGCCCAGCACGATGCTCGCGATCCCTTCGGCCTCGAGCCGCCGCGCCGCCGCCTCGAGGCTGGCATGCCCGCTGCCCACGAGCCGGGTCTCCGTGCGGGCGAGGCGGGGATCCCCCGGCTTGGGCGTCTCCGGAGCCTCGCCCCTTGCCCCGGCCTCCAGCCATGCCCGGGCGGCCGCCGGCGCCTCGATGCGCCAGCGCCGCAGGACCTCCAGCGCATCGGCATGGCTGCTCGGATCGGCCGAGCACGGGCCCGAGGCGACCGCGGCGAGATCGTCGCCGGCGACGTCGGAGATCACCAGCGCATGGACCCGGGCCGGTGTCGACGCGGCGAGCCAGCCGCCCTGGATGCGCGAGAGATGCCGACGCACGGTGTTCATTTCATCGATCGGGGCGCCGCTCGCGAGCAGCGCGGCGGTGAGCTCGCGCAGGTCGGCGAGCGACAGCGGCGATACCGGCAGCGCGAGCAGGCTCGAGCCGCCGCCCGAGAGCAGCACGACCAGGAGATCGTCCGCGGTAAGCCCGGCGGCGGCTGCCAGCATGCGCCCGGCAGCCGCCATGCCGGCCTCGTCGGGCATGGGATGGCCGGCCTCGACGACCTCGATGCGGCCGGCCTCCTGGCCATGGCCATAGCGGGTGACCACCAGGCCCTCGAGCGGGACATCGGCCGGCCAGGCGGCATCGAACGCCGCGGCCATGGCCGCGGCGGCCTTGCCGGCGCCGCCGACGAACACGCGGCGCGCGCCGGAATCGGCGAGCGGGCGCACGCAGGGCGCGATCACGCGCGCCGGATCGGCCGCCGCGACGGCGGCACGGAAACTCTCGAACAGGAGATCTTTCGACTGCATCGCGGTGGCCTGGCGCCGGAAGAAGAAAAGCCCGACCATCGGGCCGGGCTTCATGCGCTCGCCGCTTCGGCTTGCGCGCGGCAGATCGACCCTACGGGCCGATTGCCGCCAGATATCAGTCGGCCGCGAGGCCGGCTTTATGGATGATCGGGGACCACTTCGAAAGTTCCTGCATCAGCAGGTTCCGGGCCGCGGGCGGCGTTGCCTGCCCGGATGCCGCGATCGTCGATCCGATCGACCCGAGCTGCTGCACGACCTCGGGGTCCTTCAGGGCAGTTTGCAATGCCCCCTTCAGCTTGTCAACCACGGACTGCGGCGTCGCGACCGGTGCCAGCAGCATGTGCCAGACGGCGAACTCGAGGTCCTTGAAGCCGAGTTCCGCCAGTGGCGGGACCCCCGGCAGGATCGCCTGCGGGCGCCCCATGGTGATGCCGATCGGGCGCACCTTGCCGCTACGGATATAGGGCAGCGCCTGGCTCGCGATGTCGCAGACCAGGTCGACCTGGCCGCTGACGACGTCGGCGAACGCCTGCGGGGAACCCTTGTAGCTGGCCGTCGCGAGTTCTCCCCGACTGCCGGCGGCCAGCAGCAGCATGCACAGCTGCGACGGCGAGCCGTGGCCCGCGTCGGCGATGGTCAGGCGACGCCCCTTCGAGCCGATGAATGCCGCCAGCGATTCGGCCTCGCGCAAGGGCAGGCCGGCGCGTGCGACCAGCACCAGCGGCATCCTGTCGACGAGGCCGATGGGGATGAAGTCGCGCAGCGGCTCGAACGGAAGCTTGCGATAGAGTGAGGGCGCGGTGGCGATCGCATTGTCGGCAAGCAGTAGGGTATGGCCGTCGGGGCGGGCGCGCGCCACCCGGGCAGCGCCCACCGTGCCTCCCGCGCCAGCGACGTGCTCGATGCGTACCCGGGTGCGCAGGCTGCGCCGCAGCGAACTGGCCAGCACCTCGGCGAGCGCGTCGCTCGACCCGCCTTCCGCATAGGGGACGACCAGGGTGATCGCCGCAGTGGGATAAGCCGCCACCACCGGGGGGATCGCGCACAAGGATGCGCAAACCGCCAGCGCGTAGGCGAGCAGTCGCCTGGACATCTACCTCCCCGATTGGGCATGGAGCATGGAACCGGCGACTCGCAGGTGCTGCGATCGAGCGCGGGTCGATCCGGTGGACGAACCGGCCCGATCACTCTATCGGAGTCGCCGCCCGAGCACCGTCGTGGAAACCCGAAAGCCCGAAGGCGGACGCGTTCAGCCGGCTGCGACCCGCTCCGCGATGGCGGCGCCGAGATCGGTCGTGCGCGCCGTGCCGCCCATGTCGGGCGTGCGCGGTCCCGAGGCGGTGCTCGCCTCGATCGCCGCGAGGATCGCGTCATGGGCATCGTGGAAGCCGAAGTGCGCGAGCAGCATGGCGCCGCACCAGATCTGCCCGATCGGATTGGCGATCCCCTTGCCCGCGATGTCGGGCGCGGAACCATGGACGGGTTCGAACAGCGAAGGAAAGCGCCGCTCGGGATTGATGTTCGCCGACGGCGCGATGCCGAGCGTGCCGGTGCACGCCGGCCCGAGGTCGGAGAGGATGTCACCGAAGAGATTGGAGGCGACGACCACGTCGAAGAGATGCGGATTGCGCACGAAGTGCGCGGTCAGGATGTCGATGTGGAACTTGGCGACCTCGACTTCCGGATACATGGCCGACATCGCGGCGACGCGCTCGTCCCAGTAGGGCATCGAGATGAAGATGCCATTGGACTTGGTGGCCGAGGTCAGCTTGCGCCCCCGGCGCATCGCCATCTCGAAGGCATAGCGCAGCACCCGGTCGACGCCATGGCGGGTGAAGACCGATTCCTGGATCACGATCTCGCGCTCGGTGCCTTCGAACATGCGCCCGCCGATCGAGGAATACTCGCCCTCGGTGTTCTCGCGCACCACGTAGAAATCGATGTCGCCCGGCTTGCGGTCGGCCAGCGGGCAGGGCACGCCGGGGAGCAGGCGCACCGGGCGCAGGTTGATGTACTGGTCGAACTCGCGCCGGAACAGCAGCAGCGAACCCCACAATGAGATATGGTCGGGCACGGTATCGGGCCAGCCGACCGCGCCGAAATAGATCGCATCGCAGTCGCCGAGGCGCTGCTTCCAGTCCTCGGGCATCATCCGTCCATGGCGGGCGTAGTACTCGCAGCTGGCGAAGTCGAAATGGCGCCAGTCGAACTCGATGCCGAAGCGCCTGCCGGCGGCCTCGAGGACCCGGATGCCCTCGGGCATGACTTCCGTACCGATGCCGTCGCCGGCAATGACCGCAATCCGCAATGCACTCATCGAACGATTCCTTCGGCCGGGACGGCCGCTGCAAGCCACTCGGCCGGAACGGCCGTCGCAACCCATGCGGCCGGCACGGCCGCCCCGACGGGATTCCGCGCCGGTCAACAGGAGCGGCCCGCCGGCCGTTGAACCCGGTGGGCCGGCACGCCGCCGGCGACCCCATGGAGCCTGCGGCTTGATCCGACCGACCGCCCGCCCCCGCGTGATCGCGGCATTCGCCGCCGTGCTGCTCATGGCCGCCTGCGCCGGACCGCAGGTCGACGCCCGGCCCCAGGACGGGGAACGCACCTATTCCACGTCGGATGCGGAACGAACCTACTCGAGCTCGGACGTCCTGGCCCCGATGAGCATCAGCGACATCGTACTTCAGCTCGAATCGGGCCGCCCGGAGGACGCCATCGTCGCCGAGCTCTTCGATCGCGGCCTCGCCGCGCCGGCCACGCCGGGCGACCTCACGTTGCTGCGGCGCGCCGGGGCCAGCCCGGAACTGCTGCAGGCGATCTACGATGCGCCGGTCGCGCGCCGCGACGACGCCGGCAACGTGGTGATCATCCGCGAACCGGCCTTCGTGCCCTACGTGATCGACCCCTGGCCCCATTACTATCCCGGCTACCGGCACTGGCCGCCCCCGCGCCATCTCCACCGGCCGCACCGGCCGCCGCCGCATCGACTCCATCCGCATCCGGGCCGGCCCGGGCCCAGGGTGATCGACCGGCCGCAGCGCCCGCCGACCGTCCGGCCGGATCCGCCGCGCCCGCCGACCCCGAACCGGTACCAGCCGCGGCCGCAACCGACGCCGGGCATGAGGCCGCCCATGAACGCGCCCGTCACCAAGCCCGGCATCCGCCCGTCCCCGGCCGCGCGCCCCGGCCACGTGGCGCCGGGCAGGCCGACGCGCTGATTCGCCCGGCCGATACGCTGGCTGGCGCTAGCCGGCCGGCGCCGACTGCTGCAGCGTCCAGAGCCGCGCATAGGCGCCGCCCGCGGCCAGGAGTTCGTCGTGGCGCCCGCGCTCGACGATCCGGCCTTCGTCCATCACGAGGATCTGGTCGGCATCGACGACCGTCGACAGGCGGTGCGCGATCACCAGGGTGGTGCGCCGGGCGCTGGCGCGGGCGAGCGCCTCCGAGATCGCCTGCTCGTTGGCCGAATCGAGCGACGAGGTGGCCTCGTCGAGCAGCAGGACCGGCGGATTGCGCAGCAGCACGCGCGCGATCGCGACGCGCTGGCGCTCGCCGCCCGAGAGCTTCAGGCCGCGCTCGCCCACGAGCGTGCGCAAGCCGTTGGGCAGGCGCGCCAGCAGGTCGTCGAGCCGGGCATCGCGCAGCGCCTCCAGGATCTCTTCCTCCGGGGCGCCCGGCCGGCCGTAGGCGACGTTGTAGCCGAGGCTGTCGTGGAACAGCACGGTGTCCTGCGGCACGATCCCGATGGCGTCGCGCAGGCTGCGCTGCGTGATCTCGCGCACGTCGTGGCCGCCGATCCGGATCGCGCCGCCGTCGACGTCGTAGAAGCGGAACAGGAGGCGCACCAAGGTCGACTTGCCGGCGCCGCTCGGCCCGACGATCGCGGTGCGGGTGCCGGGCGCGATCTCGAAGTCGACATCGTGCAGGATGGGGCGCTCCGCGGAGTAGCCGAAGGACACCCGGTCGAAGACGATCGACGGCGGCCCGTCGGTCCAGCGCGGCGACGGCGCATCGGGCGCATCGTCCACCTCGCGATGGACGCCGAGCAGGCCGAACATGCGCTCGGCGTCGGTCAGGCTCTGGCGGATCTCGCGATAGATCGAGCCGAGGAAGTTGAGCGGCAGGTACAGCTGCATCATGAAGCCGTTCACCAGCACCAGGTCGCCGAGGCTCATGCGACCCTCGACCACGCCGACGGTCGCCCGCCAGATCATCAGGGCGACCGCGCAGGAGATCACCAGCGCCTGGCTCACATTGAGCGCCGACAGCGACCACCGGTTGCGCAGCCTGGCGCGCTCGAACCGCTGCAAGGCCTCGTCGTAGCGCTCCGCCTCCCATTGCTCGTTGCCGAAGTACTTGACGGTCTCGTAGTTCAGCAGGGAGTCGATGGCCCGCGTGTTGGCCTCCGAATCGATCCGGTTCATCTCCCGGCGCAGGCGGGTGCGCCACTCCGTCAGCGTGAAGGTCACGGCCGCGTAGAGCACGAGGGCGACGAGGGTGATCACCGCGAAGTCCGCTTCGTAGTTGACTACCAGGTAGCCGAGGACGAGGCCGATCTCGACCAGGGTGGGAAGGATGCTGTAGAGGGTGTACGAGACGAGCGCGGTGATGCCCCGGGTGCCCCGTTCGATGTCCCGGGTCAGCCCGCCGGTGCGCCGCTCGAGATGGAAGCGCAGGGACAGGTCGTGCAGGTGCTCGAACACCTGGCCCGAGATGCGCCGCACCGCCCTTTCGGTGACGCTCGCGAAGACGATCTCGCGCAGTTCGGTGAACACGGTCGTGGCGAACCGGAGCAGGCCGTAGAGGACGACCAGCGCCAGTGGAACGACCAGTTCCGGGCCGGCGTGCGCCGGATCGAGCGCATCGACGACGTGCTTGAGCAGCACCGGCACGCCGACGGTCGCGAGCTTGGCGGCGACCAGGCAGGCCAGCGCCGCGATGACGCGGCCGCGCCAGGCCCACAGGTAGGGCAGGAGGCCGCGGATCGTCGCCCAGCCGCCGGCACCGGCATCGGTTTCCGGAACAGCCCTGTCGATCGAGCGGGAAACTGGCATCTTCTTGATGTGTATCGGGGTGCCGAGGAGACTTGGCGTGTATCGTAGAATGCTTCCCCAGATACCCGGAGTGTCCTTCCGATGACCGACGAAACCGCCGCCCGCTCCCGCCCCGCGAACCGGACGGCAGGCCTCGAGCCGCAGGCGATCTCCACCGACGTCCTTCTCGAGAAATACGCCAAGGCCGGGGAGCGCAGCATCGAGGAAGTGCGCGAGCGCGTGGCACGCGCCCTGGCGCAGGCCGAGCCGGCATCGGAGCGCGCCCGCTGGACCGAGGAGTTCCGGCAGGCGATGAACGCCGGCTTCATTCCCGGCGGCCGGATCAATTCGGCGGCCGGCACCGAGCTCGTCGCCACGCTCATCAACTGCTTCGTGCAGCCGGTGGACGACTGCATCCGGGGCGAGGACGGCGTGGTCGGCATCTACGATGCGCTGGCCGAGGCCGCCGAGACGATGCGCCGCGGCGGCGGGGTGGGCTACGACTTCTCCCGGATCCGCCCGGCCGGCGCCTGGGTGCGCGGCACCGACAGCCGCGCCAGCGGTCCGCTGTCCTACATGTCCATCTTCGACCGCTCCTGCGAGACGGTCGAATCGGCCGGCGCGCGCCGCGGCGCCCAGATGGGCGTGCTTCGCTGCGACCATCCCGACATCGAGGCCTTCGTCAGCGCCAAGGACAAAGGCGGCCTGCGCAACTTCAACATGTCCGTCGCGGTCACCGACCCCTTCATGCGCGCCGTCATCAACGACGAGGAATGGGAACTGGTGCACGACGCCCGCCCGGGGCGCGACGGCGACGAACCGGTGGAGCGGCGCGCCGACGGCAAATGGGTCTACCGCAGGGTTCGCGCGCGCGAGCTGTGGCAGACGATCATGGCCAGCACCTACGACCATGCCGAGCCCGGCGTACTGTTCATCGACACGATCAACGGCGACAACAACCTCGCCTACTGCGAGCGCATCGAGGCCACGAACCCCTGCGGTGAACAGGCACTGCCGCCGTACGGCTGCTGCGACCTCGGCAGCATCGACCTGTGCCGCTTCGTGCGCCGGCCCTTCGAGGACGACGCCAGCATCGACCTCGACGCCTTCGCCGACGTCGTCACCGTGGCGGTGCGGATGCTCGACAACGTGCTCGACGTGACCGCCTGGCCCCTGCCCCAGCAGCACGCCGAGGCCATGGCCAAGCGGCGCATCGGCCTGGGTTTCACAGGACTGGGCGACGCGCTCGCCATGATGGGCCTGCGCTACGACAGCAACGAGGGACGCGCCTGCGCCGCGCGCATCGCCGAACGCATGCGCGATGCCGCCTACGCGGCTTCCGTGGCGCTCGCGCGCGAGAAGGGCGCGTTCCCGCTCTTCGACGCCGAGCGCTACCTGGCCACGCCGGGCTTCGCCTCGCGACTGCCCGACAGCCTGCGCGCCGCGATCCGCGAACACGGCATCCGCAACAGCCACCTGCTCGCCATCGCCCCCACCGGCACCATTTCGCTGGCCTTCGCCGACAACGCATCCAACGGCATCGAGCCGCCGTTCTCCTGGACCTACCAGCGCCGCAAGCGGATGCCCGACGACAGCATCCAGGTCTACGCCGTCGAGGACCATGCGTTCCGGATGTTCCGGCTGCACCACGGCGTCGACGAGAACGTCCTGCCGGCGAGCCCCGAGGCCGCTGCCGGCCGACGCCCCGGCACGATCCTGTCGGATCCCGACGGCACGCGGCGCATCGTGCTGCCACCATCCTTCGTGACCGCGCTCGAGATGCGCGCGATCGACCACATGGCCATGAGCGCCGCCGTCCAGCCCTATATCGACGCGGCCATCAGCAAGACCGTCAACGTCCCGGCCGACTACCCCTTCGACCAGTTCGAGGATCTCTACACCGAGGCCTGGAAGGCCGGCCTCAAGGGCATCACCACCTATCGGCCCAACGCGGTGCTGGGTTCCGTCCTCGAGGCGCCCGGCCGCGATGTGCCGCCGGCCCGGCCCGACGCGGACATCCTCGACGCCGATCGTCGCGTCAGCCTCGAGCACACGCCGTCGCCGCCGCTGGCGAGCCTGCGCTGGCCCGGGCGCCCCACCCTGCCGGACGGCAACCCGAGCTGGACGTACGCGGTACGCCATCCGCTCGGGCGCTTCGCCGTGTTCATCGGCCATGTCGAAGGCCCGCCGCAGGTACCCTTCGAGGTCTGGGTCAACGGGGCCGAGCAACCGCGTGGGCTGGGGGCCGTCGCCAAGACGCTTTCCATGGACATGCGGGCGGCCGACCGCAAGTGGCTGGGCGTCAAGCTCGCCGCGCTCGAGGCCACCAGCGGCGACGACCGCTTCGACATGCCGATGCCGCCGGCGGGCGAGATCGAGCACATGCCCAGCCTGGTGGCCGGCTTCGCCAGGCTCGTGCGCCATCGCTGCGACGTCCTCGGCGCGCTTGCCGACGACGGCTCGCCCACGCCGGTGATCGACGCCCTCATCGGCCTGCGCGAGCCCAAGGCCGGCACCAACGGCACGCTCGCCTGGACCGTGGACATCGCCAATGCGGTCACCGGGGACGACTTCGTGCTGTTCCTGAAGGAGCTGACGCTGCCCGATGGCGAGCGGCGCCCGTACTCGATCTGGCTGGCGGGCGAATACCCCCGGGTGCTCGATGGCCTGTGCAAGCTGCTCAGCCTCGACATGCGGGTCTTCGACCCGGCATGGATCGGCATGAAACTGCGCAAGCTGCTCGACTACGCCGAGCCGAACGGCGACTTCTTCGCCCCGGTCCCTGGACAGGAGCGCTCCGAGCGCTGGCCGTCGACCATCGCCTACATCGCCCGGCTCGTGATCCATCGCTACGCGATGCTGGGCATCCTCGACGACCGCGGCTATCCGCTCGCCAACGCGGGGATCCTCGCCGTGCCGGCCGGGGAACGCGAGGCCGACCTGGTGCATCGGATCCTGCCGGGGCGCAAGTGCCCCGAATGCGGCAACCGCAGCCTGATCCGCAAGGACGGCTGCGAGTTCTGCACCTCCTGCGGCCATGTGGGCGCCTGTGGCTGAGGCCCCCGTGGTTGAGGCCTTGTCTTCCGGAATGCGAACTCACTGATGGCGGCGCGTCGTGACCGCGGGGCTGCCGCGTCGACCGGCGAGAACAGCCTGCAGTTCCTGTTCATCGACCGGGTACGCGACTACGCCATCTACCTGCTCGATCCGCAAGGCATCGTCACGAGCTGGAACGCCGGTGCGCAACGCTTCAAGGGCTACACCGCCGACGAGATCATCGGGAAGCATTTCTCGCTTTTCTATACCGAGGAGGATCGCGCGGCCGGCATCCCGGGCCACGCCCTCGCCCTCGCCGAGCGCGAAGGCGTATTCGAGGCGCAGGGATGGCGGGTTCGCAAGGACGGCTCCCGGTTCTGGGCCAGCGTCCTGATCGACCCGATTCGCGACGACGACGGCGAGCTGGTCGGCTTCGCAAAGATCACGCGCGACATCACCGAGCAGCGCAAGGCGCAGGAATCCCTCGAGGAGGCTCGCGCCCGGCTGCACCAGGCACAGAAGATGGAAGCGGTCGGACAGCTGACCGGGTGCTTCGTCCACGACTTCAACAACATCCTCCAGGTCGTGGGCAATAACATCGAACTGGCCGCGCGCGGAATGGCGGGCGGGCGCACCGACGTCGAGCACCATCTCGCGACCGCCCGCGATGCGGTCAGGCGCGCCACCCTCCTGACCGGGAGGCTGCTCGCGTTCGCCCGCAAGCAACCCCTGCGGCCCGAGCTGGTCGACATCTCCCGGCTCATCGAGGGCATGCGCGCCCTGCTCGAGCAATCGCTGGGGTCCGGGATCGAACTCGAGATCCGCCTGCCCGCCGAGTCCTGGCCGATCTGGATCGATGCCAACCAGCTCGAGAGCGCGCTGCTCAATCTCGCGATCAATGCGCGCGATGCCATGCCCGACGGCGGGCGCCTGACGATCTCGGCCTCCAACCTCGAGATCGAGGACAAGGACCGCGAACCGGACGGCCGCGCCGGCAGGCACGTCTGCCTCGTCGTCGCGGACAC
>DAIMFM010000072.1:0-12224 GCA_036724585.1 Burkholderiaceae bacterium
ACCTTGTCGAAGGCGGCCTTGGTGGAATCCCAGTCGGCGACGTTGCCGACCGACGCGACGAACTCGTAGCCCTCGGCCTTCTGCTCGCCGAGCCACTTGTTGAAATCGCGGCTCGGTCCGCAGCCCGCGATGACGAAGTAGCCGGTGTCGTGGAGCCGACGGCACACCGCCGTGCCGATGCCACCCATCCCGCCAGTCACGTACGCCACTTTCTTGCTCATATCGGTCTCCTGCAGAGATTGAGTGGTGGATGCCTGTCGCCGGCCGCGATCGGTGGGCCGGCGATCTCTCGGTTTTCAGTCAGTCTGCCCTTTCCTTGACATAGCGTCCGGGCGCCTCCTCGATCGGCTCGTGGACGGCGGAGCCCGGCCGTTCGGGGGCGGCCACCCTGCCGCCGTCGAAGCGGGCGAGCCATTCGGACCACTCGGGCCACCAGCTGCCCGGCACGGTCTCGGCCCCGTCGAGCCAGGCCTGCGGATCGGCAGGCAGCTCGGGATTGGTCCAGTAGTTGCGCTTGCCCGCCGCGGGCGGGTTGATCACCCCGGCGATATGGCCGCTCGCGCCCAGCGTGAAGCGGGTCTCGCCGCCCAGGAGCTGGGTCGATGCGTACGCCGCCTGCCAGGGCACGATATGGTCCTCGCGCGAGCCGTAGACGAAGCTGGGTACCTCGATGCGACCCAGGTCGACGGGCACGCCCGCGCTGCGGAGGCGACCGGGGATGCACAGTTCGTTCTGCAGGTACATGTGCCGGAAGTACCAGGTGAACATCGGCCCGGGCAGGTTGGTCGAGTCGGCGTTCCAGTAGAGCAGGTCGAACGCCGGTGGCGACTGGCCCTTGAGGTAGTTGCTGACGACATAGTTCCAGACCAGGTCGTTGGGCCGCAGCGCCGAGAAGGTGCTGGCGAGTTCCTGGCCCCGCATCAGTCCGCCGCGCCCTATGGTCTGCTCGCGCCAGGCCGCATGGGCTTCATCCACGAAGACCCCGAGCACCCCCGGCTCGGAGAAGTCGAGCAGGGTCGTGAGCAGCGTCATGGATTCGGCCGGATGCTCGCCCTTTGCGGCGAGCGCGGCCAGCGCAGCGGCAAGGATGGTGCCACCGACGCAGAAGCCGAGGGTATTGATGCGCTCCTGCCCGGAGATCTCGCGCACGACACGGATCGCCTCGAACACGCCCCGCTCCAGGTAGTCGTCCCAGGTGAGGTGGCCGAGGTCCTCCTTGACGTTGCGCCAGGACAGCATGAAGACGGTGTTGCCCTGCGCCACCGTATAGGCGACCAGCGAGTTCGCCGGCTGCAGGTCCATGATGTAGAACTTGTTGATGCACGGCGGCACCATGAGGATGGGCCGCGCGGCGACTTCGTCCGTGGTGGGCGCGTACTGGATCAACTGGATCAGTTCGTTCTCGAACACCACATGGCCGGGCGTGGTGGCGACATTGCGGCCGACCTCGAAGGCGGATTCGTCGGTCTGGGAGATGCGACCTCGGGCGAGATCCCGGGCGAGGTTCTCGAGGCCGGCCCGCAGGCTCTCGCCGCCGGTTTCGTGGAGCAGGCGCTGCGCCTCGGGGTTGGTCACCAGGAAGTTCGCGGGCGACATCGCATCGATCCATTGCTGGGTGGCGAAGCGGACCCGTTCGCGCGCCTTCGCATCGCCCTCGAAGGAATCGGCGAGCCGCGCGAGGAATTCGGCGTTGAGCTCGTACATCGCGGCCATCCAGCCGAAGGGCCCGCCGTCGTGCCAGCTGGGATCGGCGAAGCGGCGCCCACTGGGCTGGGGCTTGCCACCGCCGAGCAGCGCCTGCAGGCGCTGCAGGAACTCGCCCTGCAGTTCGGCGAGACGCTGCGGCGAGATCCCTGCCGGACCGATCGGCGCCCCGAAGGGCAATGTCGATTCGGGCGCGGCGGGGGCAGCCGCATGCGTCACACCCGGACGCGCGCGGTCGGTGGCACGGCCGGTCGTGCGGCCGGTGCCAGCGACCTTCGCCTTGCTGCCCGTGTTCGCATTCTTGCGACCGGAAGCCTTGCGGCCCGTCGCGCGGGTGGTGGCCGAGCGCGGGCTCGTGGACCGCGCTACCGCTGCCTTCGCGGTGGCCGCGCCGCCTTCGGGACGGGCGGCCGTGGCCTTCGTCGCCGCCCGACCGGACTTGCTGGCCGGACGCTTCGAGGCTCGACGCTCGTCTGGCATCTCCGTCCCCTCCTTGCGCACAATATGGATTCCTGCGGACCATTCTGCATTGCGGCAAGCATTTGTCAATTGGAACGAAACATGCCTGAGGGTCAACCCTCATGACCCGGATCATCGTGGCGATCGGCTGGACGTACGTGGTCGTGCTGATGGCGGCGACCCAGGACGGCTGGCTCGCCGCCACCGCCACCCTCGTCTTCTACGGCCTGCTGCCGCTTGGGCTCGTGCTCTACCTGCTGGGCGCGCCCGCCCGGGCCAGGCGCCGGCGCGTCGGCGTCCCGAACGAAGTGCCGCCGGTCGCGGGGTCGAGGGGCGCGCCGCCGGGCGGCTCAGCGGGCGATCCAGATTAGGGAAACCATCCTGCCACACTGGCCATCGCGCCGGTACGAATAGAAGCGCTGCGGATCGCCGACGGTGCACAGTCCGCTGGGGACGACCGTCGCGAGGCCGGCGGCGGACAGGCGCCGCGCCGCGAGGGCGGGAAGGTCCGCGAGCCACTTGCCCGGCGCGGCGAGCGGGACGAAGCATGCGCCCGCGCCGTCGTCCTGCGCGACGAACGCATCGCGCACATCGTCGCCCACCTCGAACGCGCGCGGCCCGATGCCCGGCCCGATCCAGGCCAGCAGGCTCGCCGGCGATGCGCCGAGTTCGCACATGGCCTCGATCGTCGCCTCGAGGACACCGCCCGCAAGTCCGCGCCAGCCCGCATGGGCCGCGCCGACCACCTCGCGGCGATCGTCCGCGAAGAGCACGGGCAGGCAGTCGGCCGTCTGGACCGCAAGCACGCGCCCGGGTCGCGAGGTGACCGCGGCGTCGGCAACGGGAGGCGGCCCGCACGCTCGCGGGGCGTCCTCGACGCGCAGCACCCTGCATCCATGCACCTGACGCAGCCATGCCGGCTCGGCGGGCAGCCGCTCGCGCAGGCGCCTGCGATTCTCCGCTACCGCCACCGGATCGTCGCCACAGGCGGTACCGAGGTTGAGCCCGCCGGTCCGGCCGTCGGCAAGGCCCCATGGCCCCTCGCTCACACCGCCCCGGCGAGTGCTCGACAGGGCCCGGACCCAGTCCGGCGCCCGCCATGCCGGAAATACCGCATCAGCGTTCATGCGAGCGATCGCTCCAGTCCCGGCTGCCGGATCCGGCCCGGGCTTCGTCGGCCCGCCGCAGGGCCACGAGCGCCTCGGCAAGCCCGGCCTCGTGCAGGCAGGCAAGGAAGTCGTCGGGCGGCTCGCTGCGGAAGGTGCAGGCTCGCGCCTGCGTGGGGTGCACGAACGACAGCCGCCAGGCATGGAGCATCTGGCGCGCCGGCCAGGGCGCCCCCGTCGGCCCGTTGTAGAGGGCATCGCCGAGCAGCGCATGGCCGATGGACCGCAGGTGGACCCGGACCTGGTGGGTGCGGCCGGTGCGCAGCGCGCACTCCACGAGGCTCACCTCGCGCCCGGCGATGGCCCCGATCGCCACGCGCCGGAAGTCCGTCCGGGCGACGCGACCCCGTGCCGCATCGACCACCGCCATGCGCAGGCGATTCGATGGATCGCGTCCGATCGGGGCATCGATGCTGCCGGCCTCCGGGCATCGCCCCTTGGCCAGCGCAAGATAGCGCCGCGACATCGAACGATCCGCGAGCTGTCCTGCCAGCGACATGCGGGCGGATTCCCCGCGCGCGACCACCATCAGCCCGCTGGTGTCCTTGTCGAGGCGATGGACGATGCCGGCGCGCGGCAGTTCGGCCTGGCGCGGGTCGTGGTACAGCAGGCCATTGAGGAGCGTTCCCCCCCAGTTGCCGGCGGCCGGGTGCACCACCAGGCCCGCCTGCTTGTCGATGACCATGAGGTCGGCATCCTGGTACACCACCGCCAGGGGCACGGGCTCCGCGACGAAGGCCTGCTCGGCCTCGAGCGGCTGGGGCTCGAGTTCGATGCGCTCGAGGCCCGACAGGCGCATGCTGGCGGCCGCCGGCCGCTGGTCGCAACGAACCGCCCCGATCGCGATCCAGCGCTGCAGCCGCGTGCGCGAGTACTGCGGGAACGTGCGCGCAAGGAAGCGGTCGAGGCGCTCGCCGGCGCCCGCCGCGCCATCGACGACGAGGACCTCGGCATCCTCCGTGGGCTCCGCCGCCTCGTCGGCATCGCCCGGATCCGGGCCGGGCGCGTGGCTATAATCGTGGCTGTCCGAATGCATGGCACCGAAATGAACACGTCCGTACTGCGACGACCGCTGGCGATCCTTCTCGCCGCGCTCATCTTGCTGGTTGCCGGCTGCCAGACGGGGCGGGAGCCCGACCCCACCATCGGCTGGACGCCCGACCGATTGTATGCCGAGGCCAAGGACGAGCTCGCCTCGGGCAACTATGCCGAGGCGATCAAGTTCCTGCAGAAGCTCGAGTCGCGCTATCCCTTCGGGCGCTGGGCGCAGCAGGCCCAGCTCGAGCTCATCTACGCGCAGTACAAGGATGACGAACGCGCCCTCGCGCTGGCTGCCGCCGATCGCTTCATCCGGCTGCATCCGAACCATCCGGCCCTGGACTATGTTCATTACATGAAGGGCCTGATCAATTTCAACGACCAGAGCGGGCTGCTTGCCAACCTGGGCGGGCAGGACCTGTCCGAGCGCGACCTCGCCGCGGCCCGGGACGCCTTCGACGCCTTCGGCGTCGTCGTGCGGCAGTACCCCGAGAGCAAGTACGCTTCCGATGCGCGCGACCGGATGGCCTATCTCGTCAATTCGATGGCGGCCGGCGAAGTCCATATCGCGCGCTACTACTTCGAGCGCGGCGCCTACATCGCGGCGGCCAACCGGGCGCAGTCCGCGGTTCGCCAGTACCAGCAGGCGCCCGCCGTCGAGGAGGCGCGCTACATCATGTACCGCGCCTACGACGAACTCGGCATGGACGAACTGCGCGACAACGCGAAGCGTGTCCTGGAGGCCAACTTCCCCGACAGCGAGTTCATGGCTAACGGTTTTCCGCGGGAGAACCGCCGATGGTGGCAGGTCTGGCGCTAGCCCGGCCCTGCCCGATGAACTCGACCACGGCAGGCACCGACCGCTCCAGGCCGAAGGGCGGCAGGCTCCTGAGCAGCGTCTTGCCATAGGGTCGGGAGAGCAGGCGGCGGTCGCCGATCACGAGCACGCCGCGATCGCTCTCGGAGCGGATCAACCTGCCGGCGCCCTGCTTGAGCGACATCGCCGCTTCGGGCAGCTGGAGTTCGCGGAAGGGATCGCCGCCGCGTGCACGCAGCGCCTCCGCACGGGCCCGCACGACGGGATCGTCCGGCGGGGCGAACGGCAGCTTGTCGATGACGACCAGCGAGAGCTGCTCGCCGGGTACGTCCACGCCTTCCCAGAAGCTGGCGCTGCCCACGAGCACCGGCGCCGCAGCCCTGCGGAAGCGTTCGATGAGCACGGCCCTCGGCGCGCTGCCCTGGACCAGGAGTTCCATGCCCTCGGCCAGCCGCGGCGCCAGCAGTTCCGCCATGCGCCCCACCATGCGCAGGCTCGTGCACAGCACGAAGGCACGCCCCCGGTTCGCGAACAGCAGGGGCGAGATGGTGTCGCAGAGTTCGGCGGCGAAGCTTTCGGACGAAGGCTCGACGATGCGCTCCGGCACCAGCAGGCGGGTATTGTTCGCGTAGTCGAAGGGGCTTGGCCAGCCCCAGGGCACGCTGGAAGTGGCCGAACTCGCCACCGACGGTGAGCGTCGCCGACACGAAGATCCAGGCGCGCGGGTTCGCCAGTCGATGCCGGCGGAACTGGCCGGCCACCGACAGCGGGCGTGCGTGCAGCGCCACCCCGAGCCGCCGGACGTCCGCCCAGAGCACCGCCGGGCCGGGGTCGTCCGCGAGGGGGCCGTCGGCATCGTCCACGGCCGCCTCTTCTTCGTGCGCGGGCCGCGCCGGCGGCGGCTCGAGCAGGGCCTGGAGCCACGCCCGCAGTCGCTGCGCGACCTGGGCGGCGCGCGGCTCGAGCCGGGCAAGGTCGCGGCTGCGCTGCGCGGCCTCCGCCAGTGCCGGCTGGGCCGCCTCGATCGCCGCGGCCAGCCCCTCGATGGCGCCGTGCAGTTCGCGCATCGCGCGAAGCCGGCGGTCATCGAGGCGGGCGGGCGCGCCGGCCTGCAGCCGGAACTCGCGCAGCCCCGCTTCGATCGCCGCCGCGCGCGCCATCCAGTCGTCGGCATCCGGCGCATCCGCCCGCCCGATCCGGACCAGGTCGCGCGCCAGTTCGGAGAGCTGGCGCGTCGTCACGGCGACCCCGAAGAACTGGGTCGCGACATCGGGCAGCTGGTGGGCCTCGTCGAAGACCAGTACCTCCGTTGCCGGAAGCAGCTCCGAGACACCCTCGTCGCGCAGGGCCAGGTCGGCGCAGAACAGGTGGTGGTTGACGACGACCACATCGGCCTGCATGGCCCGGCGCCGGGCGCGCATCAGGAAACAGTCGTCGAAGCGCGGGCAGTCCTGGCCGAGGCAGTTCTCGCGGGTGGAGACCGCCTTCGCCCACGCCGGCGCGTCCTCCGGGATGCCGGCCGCCTCGGCCCGGTCGCCGCTGCTCGACAAGGCCGCGAAGCGCTCGATGCGTCGCAGCATGGCGGCATCCTCGCGGCGCTCGAAGCTGCCCTCGAGCAGGTTGCGCTCGAGGTGGTGATGGCAGACGTAGTTGGACCGACCCTTGAGCACGGCGACCCGGGTCGCCACCCCCAGGGCCGCCGCCAGGGACGGCAGGTCACGGGCGACCAGCTGGTCCTGCAGGTGGCGGGTCCCGGTGGAGATGAGCGTCCGGGCGCCGGAGAGCAGGGCCGGCACCAGGTAGGCGAAGGTCTTGCCGGTACCGGTGCCCGCCTCGGCGACCAGGGCACCGCGCGACTCGATGCATCCGGCGATCGCGAGGGCCATGTCCTTCTGCGATTGGCGCACGGCATAGCCGGGACGCCGCGCGAGGGCCCCGGTCGCGGCATCGAAGACGCCGAGCACCGCGTCGCCGAGCTCGCCGGACGGCACGCCACGCGGCTCGACGGTGTCCGCGGCGGACAAAGCGGGGTTCAAGCCTGGATGTCGGGCACGAGTTGCATCTGCAGGACGACCATCGCATCCTTGATCTGCAGCTTGCGCTTCTTCAGGCGACGCAACTGGAGTTCGTCGAAGCCGCCTTCGCGGGAGATCGCTTCGATCATGGAGTCGAGCCCCCGATGCTCGAGCACCAGCTCGGCGATCCGGCGCTTGATCGCCTCCTGGGGTTGATACGGATCCGAAACCATAGGGCCCATTCCAAAGCCAGCATGAAATAATACTTCGCTGCAAGAAGGTACTCAATCATCCATGCAGTGGCTGCGAATGGCGGTCTGTACCGCCCAGCACCAGGGGGACAGGGACGAGCAGGAGGATCGCGTCGCCCTGCTCTCGTCCGACCTGGATCCCCGCTGTGCCCTCGGCGTCCTCGCCGACGGCCTGGGCGGCCGCAGTGGCGGCGCCCTGGCCGCCGAAAACGTGCTGCTGACCTGCCAGTCCCGCTTCCGGAACTTCACGCCGTCGGCCGAGCCGGTCG
Organism: Burkholderiaceae bacterium; assembly: GCA_036724585.1. Lineage (GTDB taxonomy): Bacteria > Pseudomonadota > Gammaproteobacteria > Burkholderiales > Burkholderiaceae_E > JAMLIN01. The sequence goes on from DAIMFM010000072.1 coordinate 7,720, forward strand.
ATGCATTCTTCCGTTCGCTGGTCGACGAGGCGCATACGGTCCTCAAGCTCACCGCGATCACTTCGCGGCTCGAGCCCCACACGACCTTCGCCGCCGTCCTGGTGCAGCCCGCGCGGGTCGACTGGTGCCATGTGGGCGACAGCCGCGTCTATCACCTGCGCAATGGCGAAGTCGCGCATCGTACCGAGGACCATACGCTGGAGCGCCGGCTCGCCCGTGCCGGCATCGAGCCGTCCATCCGGCTGCCGGGCAACCCCGCCGCCGACCGGCTCGTCCACTCGCTGGGAGCCCGCGAGCGCCCCGACGCCGATGTCGACGGCATTGCCGATCCCTGCGTCGGGGACGCCTTCCTGATCTGTTCCGACGGCCTCTGGCGTCATGTCGAGCCGGAGGAGATCGCACGCATCGTCGACCGCCAGCCGGTGCGCGAAGCGGCCGAACACCTCGTTTCGCTTGCGCGCGAACGGGCCCGGGGCAAGGGGGACAACTGTTCGCTGGTCCTGGTGAAGCTCGAGGGCCAGGAAGGCGCGCCCAAGCGCGAGGACCTCACGGGTCGTCCCTGGGCTCCATGATGCCGCGCACCTCGGCCTCGTCCCGGACCGGGACGCCGGCCTCGCGGGCATTGCGCTCGATCGCGGCATGCTCGCGCAGTGCGCGCCGCGCCTGCAGGGCGATCCGGTCGAGCTCGTCCTCGACCACCCTGCGCTCGGCATGCACCCGGCTCTCGCAATCGCTGGCGAGGAAGCGCCCGTGGCAACGCGCCCGGGCAGCGGCCCAGCGCGCCTCCCACTGGGCCCGGCGCTGCGCGACCAGCTCGAGCGTGTCGCGCGCCTCTTCCTCGGTATAGGTTCGGCCCGGGGGATGGCCCGGCATGATGATCGCCGGGTCCGGCGTGCTGGCGCAGCCCGCGAACAGGGCGAGGGCCAGGACCAGCGCGTACAGGTGATGGCGGATCAAGGCGGCATCCTCGTCGGCGCGCGGCCGGTGTCTTCGCGACGACGGCGTCGCTCAGGTCAGTGATTCGACGACCTGTCGTCGTGGCAGGTCCAGGTATTCGGCGGTCTGCATCTCGGCCAGTCGGGAAGCCGTCCTGAAGAACTCGCCGGCCATCGGCCCGGACACGTAGAGGTCCTGCGGTTCGCATTCCGCCGACAGGAGCAGCTTGACCCGCTGATCATAGAACACGTCCACCAGCCAGACGAAACGACGCGCCTGCGACGCCATCGCCGGGCTCATGCGTGGCACGCCCGATACGATCACCGCATGGAACGACCGGGCGAGCTCCAGGTAGTCGACCTGCGAACGCGGCCCGCCGCAGATCGTCTCGAAGTCGAACCAGCAGACCCCGTCGGCACGACGCAGGGCACGCAGTTCCCGCCCCTCGATGAGCATGACGGGATCCTCGTCGGCGGTCGCGGCGAGGCGCTCGAAGGCATCGCGCAGTTCGGCATCGGCGGCGGGCCCCGGGGGCACCAGGTAGGTGCGCACCTGGGCCAGGGTCTGGCGCCGATAGTCGATGCCGGCATCGACGCTGATCACGTCGAGCCGCTCTTCGAGCAACGCGATCGCGGGGAGGATGCGATCGCGATGCAGGCCGTCCGGATAGAGGCCCGACGGCGCATAGTTCGACGTCATGACGAAGGTCACGCCATGCGAGAACAGGCCGTGCAGCAGGCGGCCGAGGATCATCGCGTCGGCGATGTCCGAGACATGGAACTCGTCGAAGCAGATCAGCCTGTAGCGGCGGGCCACACGGCGCGCGACTTCGTCGAGCGGATCCTGGCGGCCCTTCAGGGCCTCGAGCTCGCGGTGCACGCCCCGCATGAATTCATGGAAGTGCAGCCGGGTCTTGCGCACGACGGGAACCGTCTCGAAGAAGCAGTCCATGAGGAAGCTCTTGCCGCGGCCGACGCCGCCGTGCATCCATACGCCTCGCGGCACGTCCGGGCGCGCCAGGAGACGACGCAGCCGGCCACGCCGGCGCGTGCGGAACTCGACGAGCTCGTCGTACATCCGCTGCAGGCGGTCGATCGCCGCGAGCTGCGCCGCATCGGCCGTATAGCCCCTGGCGGCGAGGACGCTTTCGTACTTTTCCTTGACGTTCAATGTGGTTTCGTGGTCCGCGCCGGCAGGGCCGGCCTGCGCCCGGGTGAACCGTCACGGACGGCCCACCCTTGCGTTCGCGATGCGCGAACCGGCCGCGCAGCCGCGGTGGCGCGCGGCCCGGCTCCTACATGTTGAGCGCGCGCTTGTCGCTCGCCAGCGCAGCCTCGCGAACCACTTCCGACATGGACGGATGCGGATGGCAGACCCGGCCGATATCCTCGGCGGAGGCCTTGAACTCCATCGCCACCGCGGCTTCGGCGCTCAGGTCGCTCGCATTGTGGGCGATGATGTGGACACCGAGGATCTCGTCGGTCTTCGCGTCGGCGAGCATCTTCACGAAGCCTTCCGGGTGGCCCATGCCGAGCGCCCTGCCGTTGGCGGAGAAGGGAAACTGCCCGGCGTGGTATTCGCGGCCTTCGGCCTTGAGCTGCTGCTCGGTCTTGCCGACCCATGCGATCTCCGGGGCGGTGTAGATCACCCAGGGGATCGTATAATAAAAAAAAAACAACGCCTGGCCGGCGATCAGCTCGGCGACCATGACGCCCTCGTCCTCGGCCTTGTGCGCCAGCATGGGCCCGCGCACGACGTCGCCGATCGCGTAGAGGCCGGGCACGCTGGTGCGGCAGTGGTCGTCCACGGGCACGAAGCCCCGCTCGTCGAGTTCGACGCCGACCGCATCGAGCCCGAGGCCGTCGGTATTGGGCACGCGCCCCACGGAGACGACCAGGCGGTCGACCTCGAGCGACTTCTCCTCGCCGTTCGAGTCGGCGTACTTGACGGCGACGCCCTTGCCGGACTTCTTCGCCTCGCCGATGGAGACGCCCAGCTGGATGTCCAGGCCCTGCTTCGCGAAGCTGCGGGCCGCCTCCTTGGCGACCGCATCGTCGCAGGCCGCGAGGAAGGCCGGCATCGCCTCGAGGACCGTGACTTCCGATCCCAGGCGCCGCCAGACCGAGCCGAGCTCGAGTCCGATCACGCCGGCGCCGATCACGCCAAGGCGCTTGGGCACCGCCTCGAGCGACAGCGCGCCCACGTTGTCGCAGATGAACTTGTTGTCGATCTCGATGCCGGGCAGCTGCCGCGGATTGGAACCGGTCGCGATGATCACGTTCTTCGCTTCGCTGACTTCGGGTTCACCGTCCCCGGCGACCTCGACGCGGAAGAAGCCGTCGGCAGGCGGCTGGAAGCGACCATGGCCCTTGAGCCAGGTGATCCGGTTCTTGCGAAAGAGGAACTCGATCCCCTTGGTCATCTTGCCGACGATGCCGTCCTTGCGCGCCATCATCTTGCCGAGGTCGAGCTTGGCCCCGGACACGGTGATGCCATGCTCGCCGAGCTGGTCGCCGATCTTCGCGTACTCCTCGGAGGAGGCCAGGAGCGCCTTCGAGGGAATGCAGCCGACGTTCAGGCAGGTGCCGCCGAGGACGGCCTCCCCGGCCGGGTTCTTCCAGCGCTCCACGCAGGCGACCTTGAAGCCGAGCTGGGCGGCGCGGATCGCGGCGATATAGCCGGCCGGGCCGGCTCCGATGACGATGACGTCGAAACGTTCTGACATGCCTGGTTCCTCCTCACAGGTCCAGCAGCAGGCGGGAGGGATCCTCCATCGCCTCCTTGATCGCGACGAGGAACAGTACTGCCTCGCGGCCGTCGATGAGTCGGTGGTCGTAGGACAGGGCGAAGTAGTTCATGGGCCGTATGACCACCTCGCCGTTCTCGACGACCGGTCGGTCGCGGGTTGCGTGGATGCCGAGGATCGCCGACTGCGGCGGGTTGATGATCGGGGTCGAGAGCAGGGAGCCGAAGACCCCGCCGTTGCTGATCGAGAACGTGCCGCCGGTGAGCTCCTCGAGCCCCAGCTTGCCCTGTTGCGAGCGCTGGCCGTAGTCGGCAATGGTCTTCTCGATCTGGGCGAAGCTGAGCTGGTCGGCATTGCGGACCACGGGCACGACCAGGCCACGTGGCGAACTCACGGCAACGCCGATGTCGAAGAAGCCGTGGTAGACGATGTCGTTCCCGTCGATGGAGGCGTTCACGACCGGGTACTTCTTGAGTGCGTGGACGACCGCCTTGATGAAGAAGGACATGAACCCGAGCCGGACGCCGTTCGTCTTCTCGAACTCTTCCTGGTACTTCTTGCGCAGCGCCACGACGGGCGCCATGTCCACCTCGTTGAAGGTGGTCAGGATCGCGTTGGTCTGCTGCGACTGCAGGAGCCGCTCGGCGACACGCTGGCGCAGCCGCGACATCGGCACCCGTTGTTCCGGGCGCCCCTCGAGGACCTTCGACAGGTCGATCGGGGGTCGTACCTGCGGCAGGCTCGGTGCCGCTGCCTGCCCCGCCGGCGCCGGTGCCGCCGGCGCAGGCGCGGGGCTCGGCGCCGGCGCGGCCAGCGCGCCCAG
>DAIMFM010000073.1:0-679 GCA_036724585.1 Burkholderiaceae bacterium
CGCCCCTCCAGGAACGAGGCGACCCCCTCGCCGAAGTCGGCGGACTTCTCGGTCAGTGCGAAGGCGTCGAAGTCGCGATGGGCGGTGGCCTTGGCCAGTGCATGGGCGGCGATGTTGACGTCGTGCTTGACCATCTTCATGGCGGTCGGCGGCAGCGCCGCCGCCCGCTCGGCGATGCGGCATGCGGTGGCGAGCGCCTCGCCGTCGGCGCATACCTCGTCCGCCAGGCCCCAGTCGAGCGCGGTCGGGGCATCGACCTGCTCGCACAGGGCGGCGATGCGCTTGGCACGGGCCGGGCCGCCCAGCGCCGTGAAACGCGGTATCGATCCCCAGCTCATGTTCATGCCGCGCTCGACCTCGGGCACGTAGACGCGCGCGGACCGGGCCATCACCCGCAGGTCGCAGGCGGCCGCCAGGGCGGCGCCCCCGCCCACGCACCAGCCCTCGATGGCGCAGATCGTGATCGCGTCCACATCCTCCCAGGCCTGGCACATGCGCGGTCCCGAGCGCAGGTCGATCCGCCGCCTCGCCAGGCCGCCCGCGCGCGAGGCGGCCTGCGCGGGATCCTTGAGGTCCATGCCCATGCAGAATCCGTCCACGCGGCCGGTGAGCACCACCGCGGACACGTCGGGGCAATCATGGAAGCCACGCGCGACCTCGGTGAGTTCGCGCAGCAGCG
>DAIMFM010000073.1:689-12200 GCA_036724585.1 Burkholderiaceae bacterium
GATTGGCGCGAACGCCGCGATCGAAGCGCACGATCGCGACCCGGCCATGGCGCGTGATCCCGACCGATGCGCTCGTCGGATTCGTAACCATCCTGGTCTCCCAGGCCCCGTCGGAAGCCGGGGCGACTGCGCGGCCATACTGCCGGCGCGGCCGCCCCGGGGTCAAGCCGCGAGGCGCCGTCGACCCTCGGTTTTCCGGTTCTCGTCGGCGCCCGGTTCCATGGCCGAGGCGTTTTCGAGGCACACTTGGGGCGAGGATGGGAGAACAACATGAACAAGAGGCGCGTGATCGCGCTCGGTCTGGACGCCGCCGACCCGGTGTTGATCGAGCGATGGATGGCCGAGGGCCGGCTGCCGAATCTCGCCCGCCTGCGGGAGGGCGGCGCCTATGGCCGGCTGCGCAGCACAGTCGAGCTCCATGGCCAGCAGATCGAAGCCTTCTCGACCGAGCCGCTGTGGGTCGACTTCGCCACCGGTTGCAAGCCGACCCGGACCGGCTGCTGGGATTCGATCGTCTACGATGCCGAGCGCTACGGTGTGCGCAACCTGGACGCCGGGGCGCCGGTGCTCGACCGGATCAAGCCCTTCTACGCGCTCGGCGAGGCCCGCCGGGTCGCGGTGATGGACGTGCCGATGGCGCGGCTGTCGGACAGCGTCGACGGACTCCAGCTGCTCGGCTGGGGTGGCCACTTCCCGCATACCCTGAGCCATTCGCAGCCGTCCGGCCTGTTCGACGAGATCGTCGCGCGTCACGGCGCCAATCCGATCCTCGGCAACGATGCGGGGATCTGGTGGAACAAGTCCTACCTGCGCTGGCTCGACGGGGCGCTGCGCGAGAGCATCGCGAGGCGCGTTGCCGTGTGCGAGGACCTGCTCGCCCGCGAGCCCTGGGACCTCTTTCTCGCGGTGTTCTCCGAGACCCATAGCGCCGGCCACGAGGCCTACTGCTTCAGCCAGGCCGACCATCCGCTGCACCAGGTGCTGGTCGCCGGCACGGCGGCCGACGACATGCTGCGCCGGACCTACGAGGACACCGACCGCGCGATCGGCACGATCCTCGCGCAGGCGCCGGCCGACGCCAGCATCGTCTGCTTCTCGCTGCACGGCATGGGACCGAACTACAGCGACCTGCTGAGCGCGGTCGTCCTGCCGGAGTTGCTGTATCGCCTCGACTTTCCGGGCTCGGTCGCCCTGGGCGGCGGCGACGACGCCGGCCCCCCCGGCGCCATGCTGACCAGTGCCCGGCGAGGCTCGTGGATGGGCGAGGTCTGGACCCGCCACATGCAAGCCGGCCCCTTCGCGCGTTTCGTGCGCTCGTGGCTGCCCGGCCGCTTCTTGCGCCAACCGTTCAATGGACTGGCCTCCCCGTTCTCGGACGCCGGGCAGAACGAGCCGATGCTGTGGCATCCCGCCGCCTGGTACCGGCCCTTGTGGCCCCGGATGCGCGCCTTCGCGCTGCCGGGCTTCACGAAGGGCCGAATCCGGATCAACCTGCAGGGCCGCGATCCGGCCGGCCGGGTGGCGCCCCAGGACTATCACCGGGTCTGCGACGAGATCGAGGCGCGGCTGCATCGACTGCGCGATGCCCGCAGCGGCGAGCCGGTGGTCCGGGAGGTCTATCGCACGCGCGGGCGCGATCCGCTGGCCGACGACGGATTGCTGCCGGATTTCGATCTCGACGTGCTGTGGCACGAACGGATCACCGACGTGGTCGACAGCCCCGACGTCGGGCGGATCGGGCCGCTGCCGCACTTTCGGGCCGGTGGCCACTGGAATCGCGGCTTCCTGCTTGCCGCCGCGCCGGAGATCGCCGCGGGCACGACACTGCCGGAGGCCGAGGTGGTCGATCTCGCGCCGACGATCCTGGGCCTCATGGGCTGTCCGGTGCCGGCGCACTTCGACGGCCGGTCGCTGGTGGTGCCGGACGGCGGGGCCCAGCCGATCGCCGCCTCGGCGTAGCGATCGCCGCGCGGGCGGCACCGTTTCCCGGGCCGTGGCCGGGCAGCGCGCCCGGCGCGTCGATCCTGTCATGCAACGCTGTGTCCCGTCCGTGCCCCTTGGTACGGCGCGCGGCCGCCTCCATCTGGGGATCATCCAACGATCGGTGACTGGAGGACCGGATGATCGACCGCAGACCCTTCGAGAGCCTCGGCGCGGCCAACCATGGCTGGCTCGATGCAAGGCACCACTTCTCCTTCGCGAACTACCACGACCCCGAGCGGATGCACTGGGGCGCCCTGCGCGTCTGGAACGACGACACGATCCAGCCCGGCACCGGCTTCCCCCCGCACTCCCATGCCGACATGGAGATCATCACCTACGTCCGCAGGGGCGCGATCAGCCATCGCGACAACCAGGGCAACGAGGGGCGCACCGAGGCCGGGGACGTCCAGGTGATGAGCGCCGGCACGGGCATCGTCCATAGCGAATACAATCTGGAACCCGAAGCGACGCAGATCTTCCAGATCTGGATCATCCCGGGCCGACGCGGCCTGCCGCCCGCCTGGGGCTCCCGGCCCTTCCCCGGGGCCGACCGTTCCGGACGCTTCGTCGCACTCGCCAGCGGCATGGACGAGGACACCGAGGCCCTGCGAATCCATGCGGACGCAAGGGTGCTCGGGGCCCGGCTGAAGGCGGGCGAGTCGACTACCTATACACTCGGTGCTGAACGCCTCGGCTACCTGGTACCCGCGGCAGGCAAGGTCGAGATCAACGGAACCGTCCTCGAAGCCCGGGACGGCGCGGCGATCCGCGATACGGACGAACTGCGGGTGACGGCACTGGAAGACGCCGAACTCGTGCTGGTGGATGTCAGGTAACCCGGCCCTCACCCGGCCGGGTGCTTCCGGGGGCGAACGGCGGCGACGCCGGTCGCTTCCCGACTGGATCAGGAACATGAAGGAAGACGGATTCCCTGGGCCCACGGCGGGCCAGGCCACGGAGGCGAACGCCGGCGATGGCCGCGCCCGAGCCGGGCAGCGAGCGCCGCGCATCGAATTCGTCGAATCCTGCGACCTGCCCACGCCCTGGGCAGTCTTCCGGCTGCACGGCTTCATCGACCGCGACACCGGCAAGGAGCATGTCGCGCTCAGCCTCGGCGACTTCACCGACGGTACGCCCGTCCTCGCCCGCATCCATTCCGAATGCCTGACGGGCGACGCCCTCTTCAGCCGGCGCTGCGACTGCGGCGCCCAACTCGAGGAAGCGCTCAAGCGCATCGCCCGCCAGGGGCGCGGCCTGGTGCTGTACCTGCGCCAGGAAGGCCGTGGCATCGGCCTGCTGAACAAGATCCGGGCCTATCGGCTGCAGGACGCCGGCGCCGACACGGTCGAGGCCAACCATGCGCTCGGCTTTCCGGCCGACATGCGGCGCTACGACCTCTGCAAGCCGATGCTCGAGCACCTCGGCGTGCAGGCGCTGCGCCTCATGACGAACAATCCGCTCAAGCCGGAAGCCCTGGAGAAAACCGGCATCCACGTCGCCGAGCGCATTCCGCTCATCGCCGGCCTGAACCCGGCGAACCACCGCTACCTCCTGACCAAGCGCGCCAAGCTCGGCCACCTCTTCGCAGGCTATCGGGAAGAACCCGAGGACTGACCTGCCGCGCACGAAGGCGGCCGATGCCGTATCTTCGCGCCCATGAACCCGGATCTCGCCGTCGTCCTCGCGTTGCTGGCAGCGGCGGTGACCATGTTCGCCCTCGGTCGGCCGAGGGGCGACGTGGTCGGACTGATGATGCTCGTCGCGCTGCCGGCAACGGGCGTCATCGAGATGTCCGATGCGCTCGCGGGCTTCTCCGATCCGACGGTCATCCTGATGGGCCTGCTCTTCGTGATCGGCGATGCCCTGGTGCGCACCGGCATCGCGCACCGCGCCGGCGACTGGCTGGCCGACCGGGCCGGCTCGAGCGAGCGTCGCCTCGTGGCCCTGCTGATGGCGATCGTCACCACGACCGGCTCGTTCATGAGCTCGACCGGCGTGGTCGCGCTCTTCATCCCGGTCGTCACGAGGATCGCCCGACGCGGCGCGATCGCCGCCGGACGCCTGTTCATGCCGCTGTCCATCGCCGCCCTGGTGAGCGGCATGATGACGCTCGTCGCGACGCCACCGAACCTCATGGTCCACGCCGAGCTCGTGCGCAACGGCCACCAGGGTTTCGGCTTCTTCGCCTTCACGCCCTTCGGCGTGCCGATACTCGCCATGGCGATCGTCTACGTGCTGTGCGTGCGACGGTGGCTCGGCGGCAAGCCCGGTGGCGATCCCGCCACCGCGCCGGCGAGACGGCACATCGCGCAATGGATCGACGAATACGCGCTCGCCGGACGGGAGTTTCGCCTGCGCGTCGGAGCCGGCTCGGCCCTGGTCGGCCAGGCGCTGAAGTCGCTCGACCTGCGCGTGCGCGAGGGTGTCAGCGTACTCGCCATCGAGCGCGTCGAACGCTTCGGCCGACGGCTGCTCAGTCCGACGGCCGACACCGTCCTCGCCGCCGGCGACGTCCTGCTGCTCGACGTTTTCGAGCCGGACACCGACCTCCCGGCACTGGCGCGACGGTTCGCCCTCGAGCCGCTGCCGCTCTCCGAGGGCTACTTCGCCGCTCGCCGCCAGGACATCGGCCTCGCCGAACTGCTCGTTCCGGACCAGTCCACGCTCGTCGGCAAGCCGCTCGAGCAGGCCCGCTTCCGCTCGGTGCACGACCTGGTCGTGATCGGGCTCAAGCGGGGATCGCGGGCACGGCCTGAGCGCCTGTCGCGGATTCCACTGCAGGTCGGGGACACCCTGCTGGTGGTCGGCACCTGGCGCGCGATCCGCAAGCTGGCCGGCACACATCGCGACTTCGTGGTCGCGAGCCTGCCCGCGGAACTCGACGAGGTCGCGCCGGCTGCCTCGCGCGCGCTTCCCGCGATGGCCACGCTCGGCCTGATGGTGGCGCTGATGGCGAGCGGCGTGGTTCCCAACGTCCTCGCCGCCCTGGTCGCCTGCCTGTTGCTCGGCCTGTTCGGCTGCATCGACATGGCATCGGCCTACCGCTCGATCCACTGGCAGACCCTGGTGCTGATCGTCGGGATGCTCCCGTTCGCCCTCGCCCTGCAGCGCACCGGCGGCATCGATCTCGCGACCGGCTTCCTGCTGGACCTGACCGGCGGCGCCAGCACGCGCCTGGTACTCGCCGCCCTGTTCGCCACCACGACACTGCTCGGGCTCTTCATCTCCAACACGGCCACCGCCATCCTGATGGCGCCGATTGCCCTGTCGGTGGCCTCCGGCCTGGGCGCGTCGCCCTATCCGTTCGCGATGACCGTAGCCCTCGCGTCGTCCGCCGCCTTCATGACGCCGGTCTCCTCACCCGTCAACCTGCTGGTGGTGGGGCCCGGCGGCTACACGTTCATGGATTTCGTCCGCGTCGGCGTGCCGCTCGCGATCCTCACCGGAATCGTGTGCGTGGCACTCGTGCCCTGGATCCTGCCGCCCTGACGCCCGACGCCCTGGACGCCGGGGTCGAGGCGCGCCCGCCAGACGATGCCGGGCGCCCGCCTACACGCCCAGGTAGCGCTTGAGGATCTCCGGATCGGCCTTGAGCTCCGACGTCGGTCCCTCGTGCGCGATGTGCCCGTTGTTGATGATGTAGGCGCGACTCGCGAGCGCGAGGCTCGCGGCGATGTTCTGCTCGACCAGGACGATGGTCTGGCCCGCCTTGGCCAGGTCGCGGCAGGCCCGCACGAGGTCCTGCACGATGACCGGCGCCAGCCCTTCGAAGGGTTCGTCGAGGAGGATGATCTTGGGGTCGCGCACCAGTGCCCGCGCGATGGCCAGCATCTGCTGCTCGCCTCCCGAAAGATCGGTGCCCCGGCTGGTGCGACGCTCGAGCAGGCGCGGGAACATCGCGTAGATGCGCTCGAGGGGCCACTTGTTCGCGGCCGTGAGGCCGGCGAGGATGATGTTCTCCTCGACGTTCAGGCTGCCGAACACCCGCCTGTCCTCGTGCACGAGCTGCATGCCTTCCCGGGCGATGCCGTACGCCTTCTTGCCGACGAGTTCGACGCCATCGAGCTTGACACTGCCGCTGCGGGGCCGGACCACGCCCATCAGGCTCTTGAGCGTCGTCGACTTGCCCGCGCCGTTGCGACCGAGCAGCGCAACGACCTCGTTCTTCTCGACCCGGAGCGAAACGTCGAACAGGATGTGGCTGTCGCCGTAGTAGCTGTTGAGGTCGGTGACTTCGAGCAGGCTCATTACGCCTCTACCCCTTCGTGCAGGCCGCCGAGATAGGCCTCCTGGACCTTGGCATTGGTCTTGATCTCGTCGGGCGTGCCTTCCACCAGCACACGCCCTTCCTGGAGCACGGTGACCTTCTCGACGAGCTCGAACAGGGAGTCCATGTCGTGGTCGATGACGATCATCGTGCGACCCGCGGCGATCGACTTCAGGAGCGCCACCGTCTCCACGCGTTCCTGCGGGCTCATCCCGGCCAGCGGCTCGTCGAGCAGGAGCAGGCGCGGGGAGCTGGCCAGCGCCAGGCCGATCTCGAGGCGACGCTTCTCGCCATAGGCGAGCTCCGAGACCCGGGCATCGAGCCGGCCCAGCAGGTTGACCAGGCGCGCGGTGCCCTCGACCTGCTCGTTGAGCCCGCGTACCCGCGACAGGTGCCGGAACATGTCGAGCTTGAACTTGCCCCGAAGCTCGCCGAGGGCGGCGATCTCGAGGTTCTGGCGCACGGTGAGGCGATCGAACAGCTGGTTGATCTGGTAGCTCTTGGTGAGCCCGCGCTGGCAGGCGTCGGACACGTCCATGCCGGTGATGTCCTCGCCCTCGAACACGATCCGGCCCGACGTCGGCGGCACCTCGCAGGTGAGCATCTTGAAGAACGTGCTCTTGCCGGCGCCGTTGGGACCGATGATGCCGCGAACCTCGCCTTCGTCGACGGCGAAGTCGATGTCGCTGTTCGCGATCACGCCGCCGTAGTGCCGGGTGAGCCCGACAGCCTCGAGGATGGGACCCTTGTTGCCGGCGCTTGCCGCCGCCCTGGGCCGGGCCGCCGGCGCCGTCGCTTGCTGGGGAGCGGGCCCGTCGCGCGTGGGCGGGCCGGCGGGCGCAGGCGCCACCGCATCCGGCTCCGCCGTGTCGGTCCCGGTGCGCCGTCCGCGCGTGGCCAGGCGGTACAGGTCGACGATGGCGCCGACGAGGCCGCGACGGAAGAAGATCACCAGGATCACGAAGACGATCCCGAGCACCAGCCGCCAGGTGGAGCCCAGGTCGAGGGTAGTCTGCAGGAAGTCGCTCAGGAGCAGCCATGTGGCGGCCCCCAGCAGTGGCCCGAACAGCGTGCCGGCCCCACCGATCGCCGTCTGGATGACGATCTCGCCGGAGGTATGGAACATGAAGGCATCGGGCGGCATGAAGCCCTGCATCAGGCCGAGCATGCCACCCGCCATGCCCGCGTACATCGCGGCGATCACGAACACGGCCAGCTTGTAGCGGTGGATGTTGTGGCCCAGCGCCTGGGCGCGCTTCGGGTTGTCGCGGATGCCCCGCAGGAGCAGGCCCACTGGCGATCGAACCAGGCGCAGCGCGATGAGCATGCCGATGAAGTACCAGAAGGCGAAGAAGACGTACATCTCCATGTTGCTCTCGAACGTGTACTCGAAGAAGCCCACGTCGAGGTTGGGCGGCGGCACGCCCGGTATGCCGTTCTCCCCGCCGGTGTACTCGGCCAGCGGATTGAACTCGAGGAAGAAGAACACCTCGGCGATCGCCACGGTGATCATGGCGAAATAGATGCCGGTGCGGCGCAGCGCGATCATCCCGACCAGGTAGCCGACGATCCCGGCCGCGATCGTGCCGACGAAGAGGGCGCCGATCGTGTTGCTGAAGTTGGTATGGGTCAGCAGGTAGGCGGCGAACATGCCGCCGGTACCGAAGAATGCCGCCTGGCCGAAGGAGAGCAGCCCCGTGTAGCCGAACAACAGGTCGAAACCGATACCGACCATGGCCCAGATCAGGACCCGGTTGATGGTGGTGAGGGGAAAGCCGAGATGCGGCAGGATGAACGGCAGGGCAACCAGCCCCGCCAGCAACAGGATCTCGACGAGAAAGGGTCGTTGTCTGCGCATGGGATTCAGGGGTTATTCACGACCGACCGTGCCGAGCAATCCGTGCGGACGCAGCACCAGGACGAGTGTCATCACCACGAACAGCATGATGTACGAGTAGGCGGGATCGATCATCGAGGTCAGGCTGATGATCTCGCCGGCGATGAGCCCGCCCAGCACAGCGCCGGGGAAGGACCCGACGCCGCCGATGACGACCACGACGAAGGTCTGCACCAGGATCGCATCGCCCATGTCCGGGGCGATCGACACGACCGGCGCATTGACGATGCCGGCGAAACCGGCGGCCATGGCGCCGATCCCGAACACCAGCATGAACACCCGCAGGATGTTGATCCCGAGGGAATCGACCATCATCGAGTCCTCGATGCCGGCGCGCACGATCATGCCGATGCGGGTGCGGTACAGGACGAAGTACAGCACCAGCAGGGCCACCGCGACGATGCCCAGCAGCGCGAGCCGATAGGTCGGGTAGATCATGAAGCCGAGGTTCGTGATGCCCAGCAGCGGCTCGGGCGGCGGCACCGACTTCGACATGCTGCCGAAGAAATGGCGCACGGCCTCGACACAGACGATGCCCAGGCCGAAGGTGACGAGCAGCTGGTCCTCTGCGGGACGCGCGTAGAAGTGGCGGATGATGAGCTGCTCGACCACGATGCCCACCACCATGACGAACAGCGAGCCTCCCGCGACCGCCGCGAGGAAGGATTCGGTGTACTCGTAGGTCAGCCAGCCGGCGTAGCCGCCCAGCATGAACAGCGCGCCGTGCGCGAGGTTCAGCACCCCCAGCGTGCCGTAGATGATCGTCAGGCCCGACGCGATGAGTGCCAGCAGGGCGCCCAGCACCATCCCGTTGAAGAGCTGCGATATGAAGTTGGCCCAGTTGAGCACGCCGTCCCGTCCTGATCATGGGTCAATCGAAAGCCCGCCGCCGGGACTGGCGGCGGGCGGCCCGCGGCATGAAGCGACCGCGGGCCAGCGCGGTCAGCTCAGGTGTAGTCGCCGAGCTTGCAGCCGAAGGCGTCGGGGGACTGGATCACCTTCTCGCCCGGGACGACCTCGAGGACCTCCCAGAAATCCTCGTCGTTGCGCATGTCCTTCTTGGCCTTGCCGCGCACCAGGACGACCGGCCGGATGCACTGGTGGTCTTCGGGACGGTAATGGACATCCCCGATCAGCGACGGAATGGTCTCGCCCTTCTCGTACTGCTTGATGACGTCGGGCGGGTAGAAGGTGCCGGCCTCGGTGACCATGCGCGCCCAGTGCGCGAAGCTGACATAGCCGTTCTCGGCGCCCCACTCCGGCCGGTACCCCCATTTCTTCTGGAAGGCCTCGACGAACATCTTGGAGTTGGGGTACTGGTCCTCCAGCGTCCACCAGAAGTCGGTCGCGGCGAACACGCCGGCCGTGATGTCGACACCCGCCTCGCGCGCGAGGAAGGGAATCTGGTAGGGAATGACCAGGGTCATGTGCGGCAGCAGGCCGAACTGCTTGGCCTGCTGGCTCGACAGGACCGCGTCGCGACCCCAGTTGACGTTGACCAGGAATTCGGCGCCGGAGTTGGCGATGTTGGTCAGGTACTGGCTGAAATCCTGCGTCCCGAGCGGCGACACCTGGTTGGTCACCACGGTCCAGCCGCCGTCCTTGGTGAGGTAGTCGGCAACCGATTCGGTGGTGGTGTGGCCATAGGTGTAGTCCGGCGTCATGAACGCGGCCTTGCGCCCCTTGCCGAAGTTCTTGACCAGGACGGGGCCGATGGCGGTGGCCGCCATCTCGCCGAAGAAGCCCTGGCGGAAGCCGTAGCGCACGCAGTCCTTGCCGGTGGTGTCGTTGGATCCCGAGATCCCCGCCATGTAGATGATCTTCTCGCGCTGCGCGAACTTGTTCGACGCCACGGCGACAGCCGACGACGTCGATCCGATCATGGCGATGATCTTGTGCTGGTTGATGAAGGTCTGCTGGACCTGCAGCGCCTGGTTCGGCTTGGCCGCCGAATCGGCGTACTCGAAGGCGACCTTCTTGCCGAGCACGCCCTTGTCGATCTTGGGCGCCAGGATCTTCATCAGCTCGTGGTTGTTGTTGATGTGCTCGATGGCGAGCTGCATGCCCTTGCGCTCGTCCTCGCCCTGCACCGCATAGGTGCCGGTCAGCGGGACCGCTCCGCCGATGTAGACCGTGTCGCCTTCCGTGCCGGCCGGCCAGGTGCCGATCGGGGGTTTGTCCTGGGCATGGGCCCAACGGATGCCCGCGAGGCCTGGAATAAGTGCCGCACCGGCGGCACCCGTGCCGGC
Organism: Burkholderiaceae bacterium; assembly: GCA_036724585.1. Lineage (GTDB taxonomy): Bacteria > Pseudomonadota > Gammaproteobacteria > Burkholderiales > Burkholderiaceae_E > JAMLIN01. The sequence goes on from DAIMFM010000073.1 coordinate 11,086, forward strand.
CCGAAGCACCTGACGGCGCGAGAAGTGCGGCAGCTTTCCGAGCTTGAAGTCCGACATGTTCTCCTCCTGTGATTTGGCGGTGTCCCGCGATGTGCCGAGTGGGCGCATCGGGTGCGCCCCCTGGTCACGACAAATCCGGAACTGTGGACAAGCATCGGCGGCGCCAGTCAATAGCTCAACAACGAATTGACTTGATTGCTACTTTTTGTAAAGAATTGGCCGCAATGAAAGCAAACCCGTGGCAATTTCACCTTGCGACGCAGCATCGGCCCGGGATGACCGGGGACGGATCGTTGCCGCGCCGAGGGCCGGTGCGCGTTCCATGGCGCGTCCCGGCGGGCCCGTGCCCCGCGCGCTGATCGGCTCCAACCTGCGCGAGCGCCGCCGCGCGCTCGGCATCACGCAGTCGCGGCTGGCGTCCGAGGCAGGCATCTCGGCGTCGTACCTCAACCTCATCGAAAGCAACAAGCGCAACATCGGCGGCACGCTGCTCAAGCGCATTGCCGATGTCCTCGGTGTCGCGCTCGACGAACTCGACGGCGCCGCCGAGCGGCGACTCGCGGACGACCTCGGCGAGCTCGCCGGCGAGCCATTGCTGGCCGACCTGCACCTGGAACCGTCGGCCGCAAGCGAACTCGCCAATCGCCATCCCGGCTGGGCCCGGGCGATGATCCGGCTGCATCGCGCCTGGAACGACCGGGGTCGCGCGGTGACGGCGCTGTCGGACCGGCTCAACCAGGATCCCTTCCTGGGCGGGGCCGTGCACAGCATGCTGACGCAGGCGGCGGCCATCCGCTCGTCGGCCGAGATCCTCGAAAACATCGACGACCTGCAGCCGGCGCAGCGCCAGCGCTTCCTCTCGATCGTCGGCGAGGAGAGCGCGCGCCTGGGCCAGGTGGCGCAGTCCCTGGCCGCGTTCTTCGACGAAGCCCCCACCGGCACCCGCTCGCTCACCCCGGTCGACGAGATCGACGACTTTATCGTCGAGCGGGACAACCACTTTCCGGAGCTCGAGCAGACGGCGGCCGACTTTCGCGTCGCCGCGGGCATCGAGGACGAATGCCGCGAGTCCGTGCTCGTCGCCTACCTGCGCGACACCCATGGCGTCACGGTCG
>DAIMFM010000074.1:0-3544 GCA_036724585.1 Burkholderiaceae bacterium
ATCGACATAGGGTCCGCGCTCGCGCTCGGCGATGATGCGCGCCGCCATGGCCGGGCCGATGCCGCGGATGGATTCGAGCTCGGCCTGGGAAGCGGCATTGGCGTCGACGGCGAGCGCGGCGACCGGCGCGCCGCCACCGACGAGGGCCAGGAGGCAGAAGAGGACAGCGGCAATGGAGGCGGGCGGCATGGCGTTCTCCGCAGGAAGGGGCTGCAGGCCCTGCGGAACACTATGCCCGCCGGCGCGGGCGATGCCATCGGCCGGAAGGCTCAGCCTTGCGGATTGGCGGCCAGCCAGCGCACGTAGCGCGACACGCCTTCCTCGACGGTGGCGAAGGGCGCCGCATAGCCGGCGGCCCGCAGGCGGGTCGGATCGCAGCGGGTGTAGCTCTGGTACTTGCCCTTGAGCGCCTCGGGGAACTCGATGTACTCGACGAGGCCGGCCGAGACCATCTCCGCCAGGTCGAGCGGCGCCTCGCCGCGCAGTTCGCGCAGGGTGGCGACCACGGTGTGCGCGATGTCGTTGAAGGGCTGCGCCCGGCCGGTGCCGCAATTGAACACGCCGCTCATCGCGGGGTGGTCGAGGCAGTGCAGGTTCACGGCCACGACGTCGTCGACATGGACGAAGTCGCGCGACTGCTCCCCCGGCCCGTAGCCGTCGTGCGGCCCGAAGAGGCGGACGCGGCCGTCCGCGAGGAACTCGTTGTAGTTGTGGAAGGCGACCGAGGCCATGCGGCCCTTGTGCGCTTCGCGCGGCCCGTACACATTGAAGTAGCGCAGGCCCACCACCTGGCTCCGCGCGCCATCGAGGCGACGCCGCACGATCTGGTCGAACAGCAGCTTGGAATAGCCGTAGACGTTGAGCGGCGACTCGTACTCGGGCGTCTCGATGAAGTCGCTGCTGCCGCCGTACACCGCCGCCGACGAGGCATAGATGAAGGGGATGCGCTGGCCGAGCGCATGCTCGAGCAGCTCCATCGAGTAGCGATAGTTGTTCGCCATCATGTAGCGGCCATCGCTTTCCATCGTGTCGGAGCAGGCGCCCTGGTGGAAGATCGCCCGCACGCCGCGCAGGCCGCCCAGGCGCGCGAGGAATTCCTCCTTGTCGAGGTAGTCGGCGATGTCGCAGCCCACCAGGTTGCGGAACTTGGCGGCCGTGCGCAGGTTGTCGACCGCGACGATCTCGCGCTCGCCGCGGGCGTTGAGCGCCCGCACCAGGTTCGAGCCGATGAAGCCGGCCGCGCCGGTGACGATGATCATGGTCCGAACAGCTCCTCTGGGGTGACGTCGGCGGTGCCGAGCTTGCCGACGACGATCCCGCCGGCGGTATTGGCGAGGCCCATCGCCACCTCGATCGGGCAGCCGACGGCGCGCGCGGTCGCGAGCGTCGCGACGACGGTATCGCCGGCACCGGACACATCGTAGACCTCGCGCGCCCGCGCGGCCACGTGCGTGCTGCTGCCGTCACGGGAAAAGAGCGACATGCCCTCCTCGGAGCGGGTCAGCAGCAGGTGGTCGATGTCGATCCGGGCGCGCAGCGCATGCGCCCTGGCGGCGAGGTCCTGCTCGTCGCGCCAGCCGCCGACCACCTCGCGCAGTTCCACCCGGTTGGGCGTGAGCACCGACGCGCCGCGATAGCGCTCGAAGTCGTCGCCCTTGGGATCGACGACCACCGGCCGCCCCACCTCGCGGGCCATCGCGAGCATGCGGTCGACCTGGGCGAGACCGCCCTTGCCGTAGTCGGACAGCACCATGATGTCGCAGTCCTCGATGGCGCCCTGCACCGCCCGCAGCTTGCTCGCCAGCGCGGCCTCGCCCGGGCTCTCCTCGAAGTCGATGCGCAGCAGCTGCTGCTGCCGGCCGACCACGCGCAGCTTGATCGTGGTGGGCAGCTCGGAGTCGCGCGCGAGCCGGGTGTCGACGCCGATGTCGCGCGCCATGCGCTCGATCAGGTCGCCCGGCTGGTCGTTGCCGACGATCGCGACCAGGGTGGCACGGGCGCCCAGCGAGGCGACGTTGCGCGCGACGTTGGCCGCGCCCCCGAGACGCTCCTGGAGCTGGCGCACGCGCACCACCGGCACGGGCGCCTCGGGCGAGATCCGGTCGACGTCGCCGAACCAGTAGCGATCGAGCATCGCATCGCCGACGACGAGCACGCGGGCCGGCCGGAAATCCACCCGTTCGACCTTCTGTTCGGGCGTGTCACTCACCGATGCCCTCCCCGCGACGCGGCGCATAGCTGTCCCAGCGGCTGCAACCCGGGCACTGCCAGTAGTAGGTGCGTGCCTTGAAGCCGCAGTACGAGCAAACATAGCGCCCGAGGCGCTCGGCCTGGTCCTTGGCGAGCGAGCGGATCAGGTCGTCGCGGGCGCGCTCGCGCGGGTCGCGGGCCTCGGCGCCCGCCGCCAGCAGGGTCTCGAGCGCGAGCAGCGAGGGCCAGTCGCGCAGGATCCCCTCGGCCCATTCGACCGTCGCCTGCACGCCGTCGCGCTCCAGGCGCGCATCGAACACCGCCCGGAACACATCGATGGACGGTGCGCCGGCGGCGATGGCCTCGAGGCGCGCCAGGCCCTCGTCGAGCCGGCCGGTGCGGCGCGAGGCATCGAGCCAGGAGACCGCGATCAGCGAGGCATGCGCCGGACTGAGCTCGAGCATCCGCTCCCAGGCCTCCAGCGCCTGCGCGGGCTTGTCGTCGCGCAGGGCCAGCTCGCCGCGCATGAGCCAGGGCCGCGGATGCATCGGGTCGGCCTCGGTGGCCAGGGTGATCGCATCCATCGCCGCCTTCACGGCATCGGCGGGATCGGCGCCATCGGCGGCCAGCGCGGCGGCGGCGCGCTCGCAATGGAACTGGGCGAGCTCGTGCGAGCGGTTCTCGCCGAGGTCCAGCTGCAGCCGTTCGGCGATCGCGATGGCCTCCGGCCAGTCGCGCACCATCTGCGCGATCTGCAGGCGGTGATGCAGGGCGGCGGCCCGATAGCGCGAGCCCTCGAGCCGGTTGAACGCATCCTCGGCGCGGTCGATGAGGCCCGCGCGCAGGTAGTCCTGCCCCAGCTCGAAGAGCGCATGCTCGCGCTGCTCGGGGTCGAGGTCGCGGCGCTCGATGAGGTTCTGGTGGACCCGGATGGCGCGGTCGGTCTCCCCCCGGCGCCGGAACAGGTTGCCGAGGGCGAAATGCAGCTCGATGGTCTCGGGGTCGACCTGGACCACGTCGATGAAGGCATCGATGGCCTTGTCGGGCTGCTCGTTGAGCAGGAAGTTCAGGCCCCGGAAGTAGGCATCCGGCATGCCCCCGCCGGCGTTCGTCTGGCGCGCGTCGAACCGCGCCGCGAACCAGCCCAGGACGAAGAACAGCGGGATGGCGAGCAGCCACCAGGCATCGAAGGTCATCTCGCGTGGTTCCGCCCCGGGGCCATGCCGCGCGCGGCCGGCCCGGCCCGCGGCGTGCGATCGGAGGCCTCGCTCACGGGGACTCAGCCGCCGACGCGGGGCGGGAGCGCCGTCGCATCCGGCGGCAGCACCTCGGGCTCGGGCGCCGCCTCGCGCTC
>DAIMFM010000074.1:3554-12141 GCA_036724585.1 Burkholderiaceae bacterium
GCCCGCGACGAAGAACACGAGCAGGAAGATCACCAGCGGCGCGCGCCAGGCGATGTCGTCGCCGAAGACGAAGAAGCGCAGTTCGGTGACCGAGGTGTTCGAGAGCGCGAAGCCGAGCGCGACGATGAACAGCAGGAGGTTGAAGATCCAGGCTACGACGCGCATCGCGTTGCTCCGGGCGCAGGCACTGCGCGAAAGATCAGCGTGGGGACTTCATGCCGGCATCAACCCGCTCGCGAAGGTCCTTGCCGGGCTTGAAGTGGGGAACCCATTTCTCCGGCACCATGACCTTCTCGCCGGACTTGGGGTTGCGGCCGACGCGCGGCGGCCGGTACGAAAGGGCGAAGCTGCCGAAGCCGCGGATCTCGATGCGATGGCCGTCGGACAGGGTCCTGGCCATGGCATCGAGTATCGTGCGCACCGCGAATTCGGCGTCCTTGGCGACGAGCTGCGGATAGCGCTCGGCGAGCCGGGCAATCAGTTCCGACTTCGTCATGGTCGGGGCCGCCTTGGCGGGGCCCTCCCCATCCCTTGCCGGACCGTTCATGTCCATGCTCCCGAGCCTCGTCCGCAATCGCCTTACTGGTCTTCGCTGTTGCTGTCCAGCTTGGCCCGCAGCAGGGCGCCGAGGTTGGTGGTCCCCGTCGCGGCGCCGCTCTCGGCCTGCATGCGCTGCAGGGCATCGGCCGTCTCGGCGCTCTCCTTGGCCTTGAGGGACAGGCTGATCGAGCGGCTCTTGCGATCGACGTTGATCACCATCGCCTCGATCTCGTCGCCTTCCTTCAGGTGGTTGCGGGCGTCCTCCACGCGGTCCCGGGAGATCTCGGATGCGCGCAGGTAGCCTTCGACGTCGTTGCCCAGGTCGCAGACCGCGCCCTTGGCATCGACCGAGACGACCTTCACGCGCACCAGCGAACCCTTCTCGTGGGTGGCGGCGTAGTTGTTGAACGGATCGCCTTCGAGCTGCTTGATGCCGAGCGAGATGCGCTCGCGGTCGGTATCGATCGCCAGCACCACGGCCTCGACCTCGTCGCCCTTCTTGAAGTCGCGCACGGCTTCCTCGCCCTGGGCGTTCCAGGAGAGGTCGGACAGGTGCACCAGGCCGTCGATGCCGCCGGGCAGGCCGACGAACACACCGAAGTCGGTGATCGACTTGATCGTGCCCTTGACCTTGTCGCCCTTGCGATAGTTGTCGGAGAACTCTTCCCAGGGGTTGGGCCGGCACTGCTTCATGCCGAGCGAGATGCGGCGGCGGTCCTCGTCGATGTCGAGCACCATCACCTCGACCTCGTCGTTGAGCGCGACGACCTTGGACGGGTTGACGTTCTTGTTCGTCCAGTCCATCTCGGAGACGTGGACCAGGCCCTCGATCCCCGGCTCGATCTCGACGAAGGCGCCGTAGTCGGTGATGTTGGTGACCCGGCCGAACATGCGGGTGCCCTGCGGGTAGCGGCGCGAGATGCCGACCCAGGGGTCGTCGCCCAGCTGCTTGACGCCCAGCGAGACGCGCGAGCGCTCCTGGTCGAACTTGAGCACCTTGGCGGTGATCTCCTGGCCCACCTGGACCACTTCCGACGGATGACGCACGCGGCGCCATGCCATGTCGGTGATGTGCAGCAGGCCGTCGATGCCACCGAGGTCGACGAAGGCACCGTAGTCGGTGATGTTCTTGACGATGCCGTTGACGATCGCGCCCTCGGCGAGCGTCTCGAGCAGCTTCTGGCGCTCCTCGCCCTGCGAGAGCTCGATGACCGCGCGCCGCGACAGCACGACGTTGTTGCGCTTGCGATCGAGCTTGATGACCTTGAACTCGAGGGTCTTGCCCTCGTACGGAGTCGTGTCCTTGACCGGGCGCATGTCGATCAGCGAGCCCGGGAGGAAGGCCCGGATGCCGTTGGTCATGACCGTCAGGCCGCCCTTCACCTTGCCGGTGATCGTGCCTTCGACGTGTTCGCCCTGGTCGAGCGCCTTCTCGAGCTGCAGCCATGCCGCCAGCCGCTTGGCGCGGTCACGCGAGAGCCGGGTCTCGCCGTAGCCGTCCTCGAGCGCGTCGATGGCCACCGAGACGAAGTCGCCTTCGCTGACATCGAGCTCGCCGCGGTCGTCGAGGAACTCCTCGATGGGAATGAAGCTCTCGGACTTGAGGCCCGCGTTGACGACGACGTAGTTGTGGTCGACCCGCATGACCTCGGCGGTGATCACCTCTCCGGCACGCATTTCCTGCCGCGAGAGGGATTCCTCGAACATCGCGGCAAAGCTTTCGGTTTCGTTCGAAGGGACGTTGGTTTGGACGTTAGCCAATGTTGAAGATTTCCAATGATTGAATACACGCCGGCGAGCCGTTCGCCCCTCGAGTCGCCCGCGCCTGCATCGCAGGAGCGGAAAGGGACGGGTATCGACGCCGCCAGCGGAGTTGCAACACACCCGCCATTCGGTCGGGCACCAGTTCACTACCAGGCCGGCTATTGCCGGCCCTCCACTACCCTGCCGGCTTCAGCCGGCCGCGGGCCAGTTCGACCACCAGGTCGATCACCTCGGAGAGCGACTTCTCCGATGAATCGACCAGCACCGCGTCATTCGCTGCAACGAGCGGGGCCGCCGCCCTTTGGGTATCGCGGCGATCACGCTCTCGCAGGTCTTGCAAAAGGTCGGCAAGGTTAGCAGAAAACCCCTTTCCGATCAACTGCTTATACCGGCGCTGCGCGCGCACTTCGGCGCTCGCCGTGAGGAACACCTTGAGGACGGCGTCGGGGAACACCACGGTGCCCATGTCGCGGCCGTCGGCGACCAGGCCGGGCAGGCGCCGCAGGGCGCGCTGGCGCTCGAGCAGGGCGGCGCGCAGCGGCGCATGGCCGGCGATGCGCGATGCCATCGCGCCGACCTCGGTGGCGCGGATCGCGGCGGTGACGTCTTCCCCGGCAAGGCGGACGACGCTGTTGCCGAAATCCACATCGAGGTCGCGGGCAAGAGCCGCAAGCCCCGCCGCATCGTCGGGCGCGACGCCGGCGCGCAGCGCCGCCAGGCCGGCGAGCCGGTAGAGCACGCCCGAGTCGAGGTAGTGCCAGCCGAGCGCCCGGGCGACCCCTTCCGAGACCGCACCCTTGCCGGAGGCGGTGGGACCGTCGATCGCCACGACCGGGACCGCCGCCGCTCATGGGGCGGTCGCGCCGGTCTCGGCGATGCCCAGCCCGGCGCCGGCCGCCAGCGGCACGAAGCCGGGGAACGACGTCGCCACGTTCTCGGTGTCCCCGATCGCGACGGGCGCGGATGCGCGCAGGGCGGCCATCGCGAAGGACATCGCGATCCGGTGGTCGCCATGGGCCTGCACCCGCCCGCCCGAGAAGGCGGGACCGTCGGCCCGGCCCTCGATCAGCATGCCGTCGGCGGTGGGCTCGGTCGCCACGCCCAGGGCGTGCAGGCCCTCGGCCATGGTCGCGATCCGGTCGGACTCCTTGACGCGCAGCTCGGCCGCCCCGCTCACGCGCGTGCGCCCGCGCGCGCAGGCCGCCGCGATGAAGACTGCGGGAAACTCGTCGATCGCGAGCGGCACCAGGGCTTCGGGCACGTCGATGCCGTGCAGCGCGGCCGAGCGCACCCGCAGGTCGGCGACGGGCTCGCCGCCGACCTCGGCCTCGGCCAGCACGGTGATGTCCGCCCCCATCAGCCGCAGGATGTCGATAACGCCGGTGCGGGTCGGGTTCATGCCGACGTGCTCGAGGACGAGGTCGGAGCCCGGGGCGATCGATGCGCCGACCAGGAAGAAGGCCGCCGACGAGATGTCGGCCGGCACGTCGATCGTGCAGCCCGCCAGCCGCTGGCCGCCCTCGATCGCGACCCGGGCGCCGTCGCGCTCGACCCGCACCCCGAAACCGCCCAGCATCCGCTCGGTGTGGTCGCGCGTCGGGGCGGGCTCGACCAGGGTGGTCCGGCCGCTGGCGTAGAGGCCGGCGAGCAGCAGCGCCGACTTGAGCTGGGCGCTCGCCACCGGCAGCCGGAAGTCGATGCCGCGCAATCCGTCGGAGGGCGAGATGCGCACCGGCGGGCAGTCGCCGTCGGTCTCGATCCGGGCGCCCATCAGCGCGAGCGGATCGGCCACCCGCCGCATCGGCCTGCGCATCAGGGTTTCGTCGCCCACGAGCTCGCTGGCGAAGGCCTGGCCCGCGAGCAGGCCCATCAGCAGGCGCATCGCGGTGCCCGCGTTGCCGCAGTCGAGCGGCGCCGAGGGCGCACGCAGCCCGTCGCGGCCGACGCCGTGGACGGTGACCCGGCCGCCCTCGGGACCGTCGATGCGCACGCCCATCGCCTGGAAGATGTTGCGGGTGGACAGCGCATCGGCACCCTCGAGGAAGCCGGTGATGCGCGTGACCCCGTCGGCGACGGCCCCGAGCATGATCGCCCGGTGCGAGATCGACTTGTCGCCCGGTACGCGCAGCCGGCCCAGCAGGCGCCCGCCGGGGGCAACTTCGAATCCGCTAACGCTATGCATGTGATCGATTTCCTCGCCGCTCCAGGGGTCGACGATTAAGTTTGGGCATGCGACGGACGGACGGCCCGCCGGGACGAGCGGGCCCGCCATACGCCGAACCGGGTAGGCGCGCCGTCATCGGATTGATTCTAAAGGTGCTGGACGATGCGCACGAAGGACGACGATACCCTCGAATGGGTCGACATGGGCGTGGTGGTCGACATGCTCCGGGCATCCACGCTGCCGCCCGAACAACCCGCGAGCGCCGGCAAGGCGCCGCCCGCCCCCGAGCCGCAACCGAGCCGGCCCGTCTCGCCGCGCGCCCTGCGCCTGGTCGAGATGCTGCCGCGCGGATTCCGCCTGTATGAAACGCGTCTGAACTACCCGCACGTCGTCGAGCAGCTCGCCGACGCCTGGCACGATCCACGCCGCTTCGCCAACGCGATCGACGAACTGATGCTCGTCGACCGGCCGAACCGCGCCGGCTTCCCGTTCGAGGTGCTGAACGAACTGGCCAACCTGCGCGATCACTACTTCAACACGATCCATCCGGAGTACCGGGACCGGCTGCGCCGCGGTCCCGCCTGAATCCGCCACGCCGCTAGTCCACGCCGCGACGCCAGTGGCTCGCGGCCCTGAAGAGCGACTCGAGGGCGGCGGCGTCCGACGATTCGAGCGCGGCCTCGAGCGCATCGAGCTTGCCGCGGAAGCGCCGCGCGCTCGCCAGCACCGATTCGCGGTTGTCCAGCAGGATACCCGTCCACAGCGCGGGCGATGACGCGCCGATGCGCGTGGTGTCGCGCAAGCCGGCGCCCGAGAAGTGCCGGGCCGCGTCCGCGAAGGCGCCGTCGGCGATGGCCGCGCACAGCGCGAAGGCCACGGCATGCGGCCAGTGGGAGAACTCGGCGAACATCGCATCGTGCGCGGCCGGATGGATCGACTCCACGCGCGCGCCCAGCCGCCCGATCAGGTCCCCGAGACGCGCGGCCGCCCGCTTCTGCGCCGGGCCGGCCGGGCACAGCAGCCAGATCCGTCCGTCGAATAGCTCGGCCCTTGCGGCCTGCGGCCCGCTGCCCTCCGACCCGGCGATCGGGTGGCCGGCGACGAAGCGCGGGCTGTCGAGGCCGAAGGCGTCCGCGGCGGCGGCCATGACCGTGGCCTTGGTGCTGGCGCAGTCGGTGACCAGGCAGTCGGCCGGCGCCGCCCGGGCGCTCGTCTCGAGGACGTCCGCCATCGCGGCCACCGGACAGGCGACGAAGACCACCTGGGCATCGCGCAGGCCGGCGGCGAGATCGTCGCTGGCCGCATGGGCGATGTCCGGCATGAGCGCGGCGCGCACCGCCGGATCGGGATCGACGGCGACGATGCGACAGGCCGGCAGGGCGCGGCGCAGCGCGAGGGCGATGGAGGCGCCGATCAGGCCGGCGCCGACGATCGTGATGCGTTCGATGGCGCCCTCGGCCATCACGGCAGGCATCAGCGGCCGACCAGTGGCCGCAGCGCGGCGAGGAAGCGGTCGTTCTCGGCCGGCAGCCCGACGCTGACGCGCAGCCATTCGGGCAGGCCGTAGCCGGCCACCGGGCGAACGATCACGCCGGCGCGCAGCAGGCCCTCGTAGACCGCCGCGGCGTCGCCCGCGCGCACCAGCGAGAAGTTGCCGAACGACGGCACGAACTCGAGCCCCATCTCGCGGAAGGCGCGCTCGAGGCGAGCGAGCTCGCTGCGGTTGGAGGCACGCGAGCGCGCCACGAACTCGTGGTCGGCGAGCGCGGCCTGCGCGGCGACGAGCGCCGGCGTGCTGACGTTGAAGGGCTGGCGCACGCGATTGAGCAGGTCGGTGAGCTCGCCCTGCGCCAGGCCGTAGCCGACCCGCAGGCCCGCCAGGCCGTAGGCCTTGGAGAAGGTCCGCGAGACCAGCAGGTTCGGATGGCCGGCCAGCCAGCGCGAGGAATCGAAGCGGTCGGCTTCGTCGAGGTACTCGTTGTAGGCCTCGTCGAGCACCACCACGACGTCCTTGGGCACCCGCTCGAGAAAGGCCTCGACCTGCGCGGCCGGCACGAAGGTGCCGGTCGGGTTGTTGGGATTGGCGATGAAGACGACCCGGGTGTCGGGCTCGATGGCGGCGGCCATGGCCTCGAGGTCATGGCCGTAGTCGCGGGCCGGCACGACGATGGGGCGTGCGCCGCTCGCCTGGGTGGCGAGCGGATAGACCGCGAAGGCATGCGCCGAATACACCGCCGACACGCCCGGATGGAGCAGGGCGCGGGCCGCGATCTCGAGGATGTCGTTCGAGCCGTTGCCCAGGGTGATCCACTCGGTCGGCACGTCGAAGGCCGCCGACAGGGCCTGCTTGAGGTCGAAGCCGTTGCCGTCGGGATAGCGGGCGCCCTCGGCGAGGCAGGCGATCGCCGCCGCGCGGGCGCTCTCGGGCATGCCGAGCGGATTCTCGTTGGACGCGAGCTTGACGATGCCGGCCTCGTCCAGCCCGTAGCGACGCGCGAGTTCGGAGATGGGCATGCCCGGCTGGTAGGGGGCGATGGCGCGGATGTAGTCGGCGGCGGGGATCGTCATCGTGGGGTGTCTTGCCTGCTGCGTGTCGCGCGATCAGCTCGCGCATGGAGGTACCGCACGATCAGCTCGCGCGGGGATAGGAGCCGATGATCTGGAAGTACGCGGCGTGGTCGCGGATCTCGTCGAGCGCGGCGGCGACCGGCGCATCGTCCTTGTGCCCCACGAGGTCGACGTAGAAGAAGTACTCCCAGTCGCCCCGGCGCGCGGGTCGCGATTCGAAGCGCTTCATCGACACGCCGTGGCGGGCGAGCGGCTCGATCAGCCGGTGCACCGCGCCGGCGCGGTCCGGGACGGAGAGGATGAGCGAGGTGAGGTCCAGGCCCGAGGGCGCGCATTCGTAGGTGCCGATGACCACGAAGCGCGTGCGATTGCCGGGGCTGTCCTGGATGCCCTCCTCCACCAGCGCCAGCCCGTAGCTGCGCGCGGCGGGCTCGCCCGCGATGGCGGCGAGCTTCGGGTCGGCGGCGGCGAGCCGGGCGCCCTCGGCGTTGGAGCTGGCGGGCACCCGCTCGATGCCCGGCGCATTGCGGTCGAGCCATCCGGCGCACTGGGCGAGCGCCTGCGGATGGGCGCAGATGCGCTCGATGCCGGCGAGCGTGCCGCCCAGGCTCATGAGGCAATGCCGGATCGGGATGGAGATCTCGCCGGAGACCTTGAGCGGGGACTCGAGCAGGAGGTCCAGCGTCCGGCTGACGGCGCCCTCGGTGGAGTTCTCGATGGGCACCACGCCGAAGTCGGCGTCCGCCGCCTCGGTACGACGGAAGACCTCGTCGATGCTCGCGCAATCCAGCGCCTCGATGCCGTGGCCGAAGTGCTTGTGCGCCGCCTGCTCGGAGAACGTCCCGGGCGGGCCGAGGTAGGCGATCCGCATGCGCCGCTCGAGCGCGCGGCAGGCCGATATGACCTCGCGGTAGATCGCCTCGATCGCGGCGCCCGGCAGCGGGCCCTGCGACAGCGTGCGCAGGCGCTCGAAGATCTGGGCCTCGCGCTCCGGCCGGTAGACCGGCGCATCGACCTCGCGCTTGATCTCGCCGACCTCCTGGGCGCAGATCCCGCGCGCGTTGAGCAGGTCGAGCATCTGCGCGTCGATCGCGTCGATGCGCTCGCGCAGCGCGGCTAGGCGCGTATCGACGCCCGCCGGGGCGGGCGCGGCATCCCCCGTGCCCTTGTCGCTCATGAGCCGGGTGCTCCGTCGTCCTGCGGGTCGTCGGCGTGATTGCCGTTGCCGTTGTACTCGCCGTTACCGTTACCGTTGCCGTTGCCGTTGTACTCGCCGTTACCGTTACCGTTGCCGTTGCCGTTGTATTCGCCGTTCTCCTCGCCGTCGGGGTAGTCGGTCTCGACCACCCGCTGCACGCCGGAGAGCGAATCGCCGTCATCGACGGAGATCAGGGTCACGCCCTGGGTCGCCCGGCCCATCTCGCGGATCTCGCTGACGCGGGTGCGCACCAGCACCCCGCCATTGGTGATCAGCATGATCTCGTCGCCCTCCTCGACCAGCACCGCCGCGACCACCCGGCCGTTGCGCTCGGTGGTGGAGATCGCGATCAT
>DAIMFM010000075.1:0-11946 GCA_036724585.1 Burkholderiaceae bacterium
CCGGCGCCGCTGGACCTGCGGGTCAACGAGCTGAAGGCGGACGTGCCGGCCGTCATGGCGGCGCTGGCCGCGGCCGGGATCGAGGCGCATGCGCTGCCCGGCGATCCGACCGCGCTGCGGCTCGCCGGCAAGCCGGCGCTCGAGCGGCTGCCCGCGTTCAGCGATGGCTGGTTCGAGGTGCAGGACGTGGGCAGCCAGCGCCTGTGCCGCTTCGCCGCGCCGCGCCGTGGCCAGGTCGTGGTGGACTTCTGCGCCGGCGCCGGTGGCAAGACGCTCGCGATGGCCGCCGCGATGCGCTCGACCGGGCAGATCTACGCCTGCGACGTCGCGCCGCGTCGCCTCGCACGCATGCGCCCGCGACTCGCCCGGTCGGGTGCGAGCAACGTGCAGCCGCTGGGCATCGATACCGAGCGTGACCGCCGGCTCGACCGCCTCGCGGGCCGCGCCGACCTGGTGCTGGTGGATGCGCCTTGCAGCGGCACCGGGACCCTGCGCCGCAATCCGGACCTCAAGTGGCGGCTCGGCCCGGCCGATGTCGAGCGACTGGTGCGGCAGCAGTACGACATCCTCGCGGCGGCGGCGCGTCTCGTGAAGCCGGGCGGCGCCCTCGTCTACGCCACCTGCAGCCTGCTCGACGAGGAAAACGCCGGGGTGGCCTTGCGCTTCGACGAGGCGGCGGGGACGGGCTGGTCGCGCGACGAAGCGGCGGGCGCGGGCGGCATGATGCGCCTGTGGCCGCACCGCGACGGCAGCGACGGCTTTTTTGCCGTACGCTGGCGCCGCGAGCCCAAGTGACGATGAATCCCGAGGAAAGCCCGATCGAAGCCACCGGTGCGCTGCTGCGGCAGCTGCAGGCCGAGCTTGCCGACGGCCGCCTGGCCTGGCAGCTGGTGGCGATCGCCGCCTGCGTGGCGCTTGCCTGGCTGCTCGCGCGCCGGTTCGCGCATTGGCGGCGGGATCGCGCGCTGGCCCGGGCGCCGCGGGCCCCGGTCCCGCCGGTCGAGGCGCCGGTGGTCCTGGCCGAAGTGGCCTCGATGATCGACGAGGATCCCGAGCGCCTGGGCGAACTCACCGTGGCCGCCGCCGAGCAGCGTGCCGCCGATGCGGCGCTCGTGGCACGCGAACGCAGCGAGCCGCCGCTGCCCTCGCCACTGGCGGGCGTGGTGTTCCCCGCCAGCCTCTACCTGCTCCTCGCGATCGCCACCGCGATCCTCGACCAGTACCAGCCGACCGGGCTGCTGCGGCTCGCGCTGCTGCTGTCGGGGGCCCTGGCGGCCGTGCGCCTGCTCGGCTTCCTGCTCGCCCGGCTGTCGTCCTCGCCCTCGGTACGCACCCTCGAACGCGGCATCGCGATCGCGGTGGGAGTGGGCGTGGTGCTGCACCTGTTCGGGCTGCTCGAGCCGCTCGCCCAGGCGCTCGGGGCGATGCGCCTGCCATTCGGCAAGGGCGAGCTGTCCCTGCTGCAACTCCTGCGCAGCGTGTTCTGGCTCGGCCTCACCATCCTCGTCGCCTTCTGGCTCGGCTCGCTGCTCGAGTCGCGCCTGCTGCGCTTCGACGCGATCGACATCAGCCTGCGCACCGTGCTCGCCCGCCTGGGTCGGGCGGCGCTGCTGCTCGTCGCCGTGCTGCTCGGCCTGTCGGTGGTGGGGATCGATGTCACCGCGCTGTCGGTATTCGGCGGCGCGCTGGGGGTCGGCATCGGGCTCGGCCTGCAGCGCATCGCGAGCAACTACGTCAGCGGCCTGATCATCCTGCTGGAGCGCTCCGTGCGCCCGGGCGACTCGATCCGGATCGGCACGCTCGCGGGCAGCATCACCGCGATCCGCACCCGCTATTCGGTGCTGCGGGCCAGCGACGGCGTGGAGATCATCGTTCCCAATGAATTCCTGACCAGCCAGACGGTGCACAACGTCACCACGGGCGGTCGCCTGCGTCATGCCGCCCGGCTGCAGATCGCCTACGGCTGCGATCCGGAGGAGGTCATCGCGATCCTGCTCGAGGCGATCCGCGCGAACCCGCAGGTCCTCGCCGACCCCGCACCGACGGCGCGGGTCACGGGCTTCGGCGCCAACGGGCTCGAGTTCGAGTTCGCCTTCCATACCCGCGAGCCCGCGCCGGCCGGCGGCAACGTCGCGTCGGACGTCAATCGCGCGGTGTACACGGCATTGCGCGCCGCCGGTCTCGAGATCAAGTCCGCGTGTACCGCGCCCGCGGTGCCAGCGAACGCTTCCCGCGCGCTCGGTATTTCCCCCCATTGATCCCCCGAACCGGGGTGGAAATCGCTCCCCGGCCAGCGGGCACGCGTAAAATCGCCTGATCGATCAATGAGGTCACACGCACTGTGGATTCACTCCTGACTTTCCTCGACCAGGGCCTGCTCGATTTCAACGGATGGCAGATCCTGGCCTATACCCTGGCCGTGACCCACGTCACGATCGTCGCGGTCACGATCTACCTTCATCGCTGCCAGGCGCACCGCGCGCTGACGCTGCACCCGATCGCCTCGCATTTCTTCCGCGCCTGGCTGTGGCTGACCACCGGCATGGTCACGAAGCAATGGGCCGCGGTCCACCGCTAGCACCACGCCAGGTGCGAGAACGACGGCGATCCGCACAGTCCGCGGGTCATCGGGCACAGGACCGAGCAGCTCCCGGGCGCGCAACTCTATCGCGCCGAGGCGGCCAACCCCGATACCGTCGAGCGCTATGGCCACGGCACGCCCGACGACTGGCTCGAGCGCAAGCTCTACACGCCGTATTCCAACTACGGCGTGTGGCTCACGCTCGTGGTCGACGTGCTCCTGTTCGGCGCCGCCGGCCTGATCGTCTTCGGTGTCCAGATGCTCTGGATCCCCGTGACCGCGGCCGGCATCATCAACGGCCTCGGGCATGCGCGCGGCTATCGCAACTTCGACTGCCCCGACGCGAGCACCAACCTCGGCCCGTTCGGCATCCTCATCGGCGGCGAGGAACTGCACAACAACCACCACGCCTACGCCAGCTCGGCGAAGCTCTCCGCGAAGTGGTACGAGTTCGACATCGGCTGGCTCTACATCCGGCTGCTGTCGATGCTCGGCCTCGCCCGGGTCCACCGGGTGCTGCCGCGGCCCCGGTTGATCGAGGCCAAGCCGATCGTCGACCACGAGACCCTGCAGGCCGTGATCGTGCATCGCTACGACGTGATGGCGCAGTTCGCCCGCAGCCTGCGCCGGGCCTGCAAGGAAGAGGCTGCCCGCCTGCGCGCCATGCGCAAGCCGGAGTTCCACCTGCTCGAGGGCGCGCGGCGCTGGCTCGTGCTCGATGCCGACAAATGGACCGAGCAGAACCGGGCCAAGCTGGGCGAAGTGCTCGCCGCCTCCGACCGGGTCAAGCTCCTGGTCGAGATGCGTCGCGAGCTCTCGGCCGTATGGGAGCGCTCCAACATGAGCCGCGAGCAGCTCGTCCAGGTCCTGCAGGACTGGTGCCACCGGGCCGAGAAGAGCGGCGTCGCGGCGCTCCAGGACCTCTCCCTGCGGATGCGCCGCTACGCGACGGCCTGATCACGCCACTGCCTGGTCGGACGAGGCCGCCCTTCGCCTGGCACCCGCTGCAGCGGGCGCCTCGGCGGCGGCCGCAGCGGGGCCATCCAGGAACTCCGCGAGCGTGGCCGCGAGCGCCCTCGAGTGGGCGGGGCGCAGCATCGACAGGTGATCGGCCGCGAGGTGGCGCACCGTGACCGGGCCGTCGACCCAGGCGCCCCAGCCCAGCCGTGGATCGTCGTCGACCACGCTGGCGCGCTCGCTGCGGATCGCAGCGCGAACCACGAGCAGGGTCCCTTCGTAGCGCCCCGGGTGATGGTCCCGCCAGATCCCGAACATGGCCTCGGCCGACGCGCTCATCGACTGCGCGACCTGGCTGTCGGCGAGCTCGGGAACATGCTCGAAGAGGTCGCGCCCACGGAAGCGCTGCGCCAGCCAGCCGAACTGCTCGCGCAGGTAGCGGGCGTTCTCCGCGACGCCCTGCGCCAGGATCCGGCCGGCATGGACCGCAAGGCGCCGGTGCCAGGGGCGACGCGCCGGATAGCCGGGTACGTTGCAGTCGAGCAGGGCGAGCAGCGCGACCTCCTCGCCCGAATCGCGCAGCTGGCGGGCGATCTCGTAGACGAACTTGCCGCCGAGCGAGTAGCCGCACAGGTGATAGGGACCACGCGGCTGGATGGCGCGCAGGTCCGCGATCATGCGCGCCGCGACGTCGGGCAGGGTGAGCCCCTCGAGCTCCTCGGCCCTGAAGGCCGCCGTGTCGAGGACGACCAGCGGCTGCCCGGGACCGAGGGCCCGGGCCAGGTCGCGGAACATCACGATCTCGCCGCCGTAGCCGGACACGAAGAACAGGGGTGCCGCGGCCCCGCCACGCTGGATGGTGACCGCGCAACCCGTGCCGGCCGCGGATCGGCGCTCGCGCAGCAGCACGGCGAACAGTCGCGCCGTCGGCGCATCGAACAGCGCGGCCACCCGCAGTTCGACCGCGAACTCGCGCTCGACTTCGGCGAGCATCCGCAGCGCCAGCAGCGAATGGCCGCCGGCATCGAAGAAGTGCTCGTCGACATCGAGGTCGGGGCGGTCGAGGATGCGGCGCCAGATCGCGAGCACGCGCGTGACGGTTTCGTCCGTCGCCCTCGTATCGCGGTCCTCGCGCCTCGGTATCGTCCCTGGCGTCGACGGATCGTTGGCGCGGACATGGACCGCGCGTTCCTCGTGCAGGCATGTGACGAGCGCGGCGCGATCGAGCTTGCCGTTGGCCGTGACGGGCAGCGCTTCGAGCTCGCGCAGCAGCGCCGGCACCATGTATTCCGGCAGGCGCCCGCGGATCTCGGTTCCCAGGGTCGCCGGGTCGAAGCCGCGCGCGGGGACGATGAAGGCGACGATCCGCCTGCCGATCCGCGGATGGGTATCGACCAGGATTGCCGCCTCGCGTACGCCGGTGCAGTCGCGCAGGGCGCTCTCGATCTCGCCGAGCTCGATCCGGAAGCCGCGGATCTTCACCTGCTGGTCGTTGCGGCCCTCGTAGAGCAGCACGCCGTCTTCGCGCCAGCGCGCGAGATCCCCGGTGCGATAGAGCATCCCGCCTTCCGCCTCGAACGGATCCGGCACGAAGCGCTCGGCGTCGAGGTCGTCGCGACCGAGGTAGCCTCGCGCCACGCCCGGCCCGCCGATGTGCAGTTCACCCAGGACGCCTACCGGCTGGGGTCGGCCGCTGGAATCGAGCACATGGCAGCTGGTATTGGCGATCGGCCGCCCGATCGGTACGCCGAGCGCCGTTTCCCGGGCATGCGATGCCGGATCGGCCGGTGCCTGCCACGACGTGGCGAAGGTGGTGGTCTCGGTGGGGCCATAGCCATTGACGAGGCGGCGCGGGGCGGCGCCGCTGGCGAGCACCCGCCCGATCGATGCCGGGTCCGCGGCTTCGCCGCCGAACATCAGCGTATGCAGCGGCGCGAAGATCGTCGGGTCCTCGGCGGCATGCGCATTGAACAGGGCCGTCGTCAGGAACATCGTCGTGAGCGAATGCTCCCGGATCGCGGCGCCGAGTCGCGTCGTCGACAGGATCGCATCGGGCGGCAACGCCACCAGCCGCGCACCGTTGAGCCAGGCGCCCCAGATCTCGAAGGTGGCCGCATCGAAGGAGACGTTGGAGACCTGGGCCACGGCGTCGTCGGCCCCGAGCGCGACGTAGTCCGTATTGAGCACCAGGCGGGCCACCGCGCGCTGCGTCACCATCACGCCCTTTGGCCTTCCGGTGGAGCCGGAGGTGTACATGACGTAGGCGAGGTCGTCGCCGCCGCCCAGCGGTTCGGGATCGGTGGCGGGCTGGGCGGCCAGCGCGGGGGCATCGCGCACGAGGCACAGCGTCGGCAGTGCGGCCTCGCCGAAGGCGGCGATCACCGCCGGGTCGATCGAGTCGTCGTGCAGCGCGAGGGCGGGTCGGGCGTCGTCGATCATGAGCCGCAGGCGTGCGGCGGGGTATTGCGTATCGAGGGGCAGGAAGGCGGCGCCGGACATGACGATGCCCAGCAGGGCGACGAGCAGGGGCTGGCCGCGCGCGGCGGCCAGGGCGACGAGCGAGCCGGGGCCGATGCCTCGCTGGCGCAGGGCGTGGGCGAGGCGGTTGGCGCGCTCGTTGAGTTCGGCGTAGCTGAGGCGCGCGTCGACGCACTCGAGGGCGATGGCCGCCGGTGAGCGGCGGGCCTGCTGTTCGAAGAGGACGGCCAGCGGGGTGTTGGCGGGATAGGGATTGCGGGGGCCCTGCGACCAGGCGCGCAGCTGGCGGCGTTCGTCGGCGTCGAGCAGTTCGAGTTCGGCGATGCGCAAGCCGTCGTCGGCGATGACCTGGTCGATGACGTTGAGCAGGTGGCGGGCGATGCGCTCGATGCGCGGCGCATCGAACAGCTCGGCCGCATACTCCAGCGTCGCGAGCAGCTCGCCCTCCCGCTCGGTGATCGACAGCGAGAGATCGAACTTAGCCTGCCTCGCGCCGAGCGGTTCGGCACGACAACGCACGCCCGTCAGCTCCAGCCGGTCCGACGCCGCGTTCTGCATGGCGAACGACACCTGGAACAGCGGATTGATGCCCGCTTCCCGCGGGGGGTTCAGTTCATTGACCAGGCGGTCGAAGGGCAGCTGCTGGTGGTCGAACGCTTCGAGCGTACCGGAGCGTATGCGCCCGAGCAGCTCGCCGAACGTCGGGTTGCCGGACAGGTCGCTGCGCAGCACGAGCATGTTCACGAAGTAGCCGACCAGCGGCTCGAACTCGGGGCGCCAGCGTCCGGCCACGGGCGTGCCGACCGCGATGTCGTCCTGCCCGCTGTGGCGCGCGAGCACCGCCTGCCAGGCGGCCAGCAGCACCATGAACAGGGTGGCCCGATGGCGCCGGGCGAGCTGGTCCAGGCCGCCAAGGCGTGCGGCGTCGATGCGGGTGTGGACCTGGGCGCCGGCGAAACTGCGCCGGACCGGGCGCGGATGGTCGAGCGGCAGGTCGATGGGCTCGAGGCCGGCGAGCCGCCGGCGCCAGTACTCGATCGATTCGGTGGCCTGCTCGCTCGCGGCCTGTTCCTTCTGCCAGTGGGCGTAGTGGGCATAGTCGAGCGCCAGGCGCGGCAGCTCGGGCGTGCGCGACGATCGCAGCGCCGAGTACGCCAGCCCGATCTCGCGCACGAGCACACCGAGCGACCAGCCGTCGGTGATGATGTGGTGCATCACGAGAACCAGCCTTTCGCTGCCATCCGTGGCCCGGAGCAGGCCGGCTCGCCACAGCGGCGCCTGGTCGAGCTCGAACGGCGTATCGGCGAAACGCATCACCGCCTCGACGGGGTCACCGGTGACCGGCACGACCGCGAGCGGCGCGCCCGGCGAGGCGCCCACCGCCAGCCGCAGTTCGGAATCGTGTTCGACGAAGCGCGCCCGGAGCACATCGTGGCGGCTCGCGACCAGTTCGAGCGCGCCCGCCAGGGCCGTTTCGTCGACATGGCCCTCGAGCACGAACGACTGCGCGACATGGTAGGAGGATCGCGCGCCGGTGAGGGATTCGACGTACCACAACGCCTGCTGGGCGGAGGTGGCGGGCAGGATGCGTTCTTCGTCGGCCGGTTGTGATGCCGGCGCCGGCGCCGGCCCGGGCAGGGCTTGCGCGCGGCTCGCGGGAAGCTGCCCGGCCAGGCCCGCCACGGTCGGTGTCTCGAACACCATGCCGACCGACACCCGGACATCGAGCGCCTCGGCCATGCGCGTCGCCGCCCGGGCCGCGAGAAGCGAATCGCCGCCGGCGGCGAAGAAGTCGTCGTGGATGCCGAGGCCCGGTGCATCGAGCAGGCCACGCCAGATGTCCAGGAGCGTCGATTCGAGCGGCGAGCGTGGGGCGTCGCCATCGGTCGGCGTGTCGAAGTCGGGCGCCGGCAATGCGTGGCGATCGAGCTTGCCGTTCGCGAGCCGGGGCAGCGCGGCGAGCAGGACCAGCGCCGAGGGTTGCATGTAGGCGGGCAGCCGGCGCGAGAGCGTATCGCGCAACGCACCCGGGTCGATGTCGGCCGGCTCCACGTAGGCGGCCAGCCGCCTGGTGCCGAGGCGGTCCTGCACCGCCAGCACCACGGCCTGCCGGGCGCCACCGGCGACGAGCGCCGCCTCGATCTCGCCGGGCTCGATACGGAAACCGCGCAGCTTGACCTGATGGTCGATGCGGCCGATGTACTCGAGCTGGCCGTCGCCGCGGAGTCGCCCGAGGTCGCCCGTGCGATAGAGGCGCGCGCCGGGCCGGGTGGACCACGGATCGACCACGAAGCGCTCGGCGCCGAGTTCCGGCTGGCCGAGGTATCCCAGGCCGACGACGTCGCCGCCGATGCAGATCTCGCCGCGCGCGCCTTGCGGTACCGGCCGCAGGGCCGGGTCGAGCAGGCGGATCGTGCAGTTCGCGACGGGCCGGCCGATGGGAACGGGCAGGCGATCGTCGGCCGTCGCCGTCCAGCGATGGTAGCTCGCGTCGATCGTGCACTCGGTGGGGCCGTACAGATTGACGAGCTCGGTCCCGGCGAGTTCATGCCAGCGCCGTGCGTCCCCGGGTACGAGCACGTCGCCACCGACGAACAATGTCCGCAGCGGCAGGGGCGCGGGGTCCCGCTGCAGGACGTCGCACAGCAGGGAGAGCTGGCCCGGCACGACCTGCATGAGCGTGATGTCGTGGGCGCGGACGAGCTCCAGCAGTGCCGCGGGGTCGCGCGACTGGTCTTCGTCGGCGATCACCAGGGCGCCGCCGGCGACCAGCGTCGGCCAGATCTCGACGCCGGCGGCATCGAAGGCGATGGTGGTGCGGCACAGGAAACGGTCGGCCGGGCCGATGCTGAATTCGCCGAGCAGCCAGGCGGTGTGGTTCACCAGCGCCCGCTGCGGGATCATCACCGCCTTGGGGCGGCCGGTGGATCCCGACGTCGCGAGCACGTAGGCGAGGTCGTCCGCGCCGCCGGCTTGCGGCGGGGCGAGGGGCGACTCGCCGGAGATCGACTCGGCCTCGATCCCGGGCAGGAGCAGGCGGGATTCCGCCGGCAGCCGCAGCCCGGCCAACAGCGCGGCATCGGCAATCACCACCCGCGGGCGCACGTCGGCCAGGATCGTGTTGCGTCGTTCGGCAGGGTGGCTCGGGTCGAGGGGAAGGTAGGCACCGCCCGCCCTGAGGATGGCGAGCATCGCCGCGACCATCGCGGGGCCACGTTCGACGCACAGCCCCACGCAGTCGTTCGGAACGACGCCGAGCGCCCGCAGGCGGTTGGCAAGGCGATTGGCCTGCGCATCGAGTTCGCCGTAGCGAAGCTCCCCGCCGGCATGGATTACCGCGACGGCGTCGGGCGTGCGTGCGGCCGTGGCGGCCACCATGTCGGAGAGGTGGATCCTGTCCGGGTACGCCGCCACCGGCCCCTGGAGCGCAAGCTCGCGCAGCTCCTCGCGACCGAGCATCGCGAGCTCGCCGATCGGCCGGTCGGGCGTCTCGACGATGGCCGCGCACAGCCGCTGCAGGTGTCCGGCCATTCGCTCGATCCGGTCGCGGTCGAACAGCTCGGTCGCGAACTCCAGTTCGGCGTCCAGTCCCTCGTCGCGCTCGGTCACCACGAGTGAGAGGTCGAAGGGCGTGGTGCCGGGGCGCAGGCGATTCGATTCGCATGCGAGGCCGGCCAGCCGCAGCGGCCGTTCGGCGGTGTTGTGCAGGACGAACGAGACCTGGAACAGCGGATTGACGCCGGGCTCCCGGGCCGGCGCCAGCGCGGCGACCAGGCGGTCGAAGGGAACCTGCGCATGCTCGAAGGCGTCGATCGCGGTGTCGCGCACACGGACGAGGAGCTCGCGGAACGAAGGCTCCCCGGCGAGGTCCGTGCGCATCACCAGCATGTTGACGAAATGGCCGACCGTCGCTTCCGTCTCATGACGGTCCCGACCCGCGACGGGCGTGCCGACGGCGAGGTCTGTACTCCCTGCGTGGCGTGCCAGCAGGACCTGGAACGCCGCCAGCAATACCATGTAGAGCGTCGCGCCCTCGGCGCCGGCAAGCGCGCGCAGGGCGGTGGTCGCCGCAGGCTCGATGCGCCAGTGCACCCGCCCGCAGGTCCTGTCGACGCGCGCCGAACGTGGCCGATCCGTCGGCAGCCCGAGCGGCTCGAGCCCGGCGAGCCGTTCCCGCCAATGTGCGATCGATGCGGCCAGCCGGTCGTCGCTCGTGCGTTCGCACTGCCATGCGGCATAGCGGGCATAGGCCATCCCGATCGCCGGAAGCGCCGGCGCGCGCGTCTCGAGCCGGGCGCGGTACAGTTCGCCGAGGTCACGGGCGATCAGGCCGATCGACCAGCCGTCGCAGACGATATGGTGGACCGCCAGCGTGAAGCGATGGCGCCGCGGTCCCAGCCGTACGAGCTGTGCCCGTGCGAGTGGCGTGCTGCCGAGGTCGAAGGGGACCTCAACGAAGGCGCGCGCCAGCGCCTGCGCCCGTTCCTCCGCGTACCGGTCGGGTCGTGCATCGGCCCATGCGCCGGCATCGACGGCCGTGGGCGCCGATCCGTCCCCCGGGGGGGCGTCGAGCGAAACGATCTCGAGCCCGATCCGGGCGTTCGCATCCACGTGCATGCGCAGCGGCCCGTCGCCGGCCTCGAAGCGCGCGCGCAGCGCGTCGTGGCGAAGCGCGAGCGCATCGAGCGCAGCGCGCAAGGCGTCGACATGCAGTGGGCCCTCGAGGCATGCCGAGAGTGCCACGGCATAGGCGGAACCGGTGCCGGGCAGCTCCTCGAGCAGCCAGAGAGCCTGCTGGGCCGGTGTGGCGGGTGCCGCCACCACGGGAAGGTCCTCGTCCTCTCGCCGGGCGTCGGTCGCGCCGCGGATCGCCGACGGCGAATCACCCGCGCGCTGGCGCCGGCGCGCCTCCTGCAGCAGCCGCGCGAGGCGGGCGCGCTTGTCCTCGCCGTCCTGGTCCGAGCCCTTCATTCCTGGGCGGCCTCGCTCCTGGCCGCGTCCGCAGGAGGCCTCGGGGACTCCAGCTGTCCGAGCATGCGTTCGACCTCTTCGTCGGTCATCGCTTCGATGTCAGCAAGCAGCCCCGCATCGTCGAGCGCGAGGGCGCCGCGCAGCGCGCTTGCATGGGCCGCGAAGCCGGTCACCGTCGGATGGCGAAAGAGATCGCCGATCGGCATCGTCATGCCGATCCGCTCCCCGATGCGCCCGACGACGCGCGCGCCCCGCAGCGAGTCGCCACCGATGGCAAAGAAGTTCGACCGCCGACCCACGCGTTCCACGCCGAGCACTTCGGCCATCGCCTCCGCGACGATCGTCTCCATGTCATCGGCCGGTGGTTCGAAGGTTTCGGCGAGCGTATCGGCCAGCGCCTTGTGCAGCGATGTGCGCTGCACCTTACCGGTCGGCCCCTTCGGGATCGCGTCGACGACGACCAGGCGCGAGGGAATCTTGAACTCGGCGAGCCGGCCGAAAAGAAAATCCCGAAGCTCTGCTTCATCGAGCCTCGCACCTGGCCGCGCCACGACGGCGGCTGCCAGGTCCTCCCCGAGCGTCGGATGGGGAATCGCGAAGGCGGCGGCCTGTGCGACGCCGGCGTGCTCGAGCAACGCTTCATCCACTTCGCGCGGCGAGACCTTCTCGCCGCCGCGATTGACGATCTCCTTGATGCGGCCCTCGATCCGGAGGTAGCCGTCCTCGTCGAGCGTGCCGAGATCGCCCGTGCGGAACCATCCGTCGGTGAAGGCCGCGGCATTGGCCTGCGGATTGGCTTCGTAGCCCGCCGTCACGCCGGGCCCCCGGATCGCGATCTCCCCCGTCGCGCCGCGCGCGAGGTGCGCTCCGGCGGCATCGATGATGGTGATCTCCGCCCCGGCCGGAATGCCGACGGTGCCGGGCTTGCGCCGTGCCGGCGGCAGCGGGTTGCTCGCCAT
>DAIMFM010000076.1:0-11925 GCA_036724585.1 Burkholderiaceae bacterium
ATCCGGTGATGCGCGCGCGGGCGCGCCTGTTCCTGTTCAACTTCGAGCGCGAGCTCTTCGCCTACGTCCAGCATCTCGAGCGGCGCGACCAGGGCCGCGACAACGCCAAGGCGCTGGCCGATGCGCGCCAGCAGATCCGCGACCGGCTCACCCAGCTCACCCCCATCTTCATCAAGAACAAGTACATGCTGGGCGACGAGTTCTCCATGCTCGACGTCGCGATCGCGCCGCTGCTCTGGCGCCTCGACCACTACGGCATCGACATGCCCAAGACGGCCGCGCCCCTGTTGCGCTATGCCGAGAGGATCTTCTCGCGTCCGGCCTACATCGAGGCCCTGACGCCGTCCGAGAAGGTCATGCGACGCTGATCGCGCCGCTCCTGGAGTATCGATGAACGGCACCTCGACCAAGCCCTACCTGCTTCGCGCCATCTACGAATGGTGTCGTGACCTCGGGTACACGCCGTACCTCTCGGTCATCGTCGACGAGCACACCCTGGTGCCCCCCGAACATGTGGTCAACGGCGAGATCGTCCTCAACGTGTCGCCCGCGGCCACCAACGGCCTGACCATGGGCAACGAGCTGATCGAGTTCCAGGCGCGCTTCGGTGGCGTCGCCCGCCAGCTCTCCGTCCCGGTCGAGAACGTCAGCGCCATCTACGCCCGCGAGAACGGCCACGGCATGGCCTTCGAGGTCGACATCGTCCCCCATCGTGGCGCCGCCGGGGCTGACGACGAGCCGGGCGACCAGGCCGATACCCGGCCAATGCTCTCCGCCGTGCCGTCGCCGGCGTCCGTAGACGAGGACGCCGGACCGGCCGAGGGCGATGACGACAACGACGATGGCGACGGGCCGGGTGACCCCGGCGACCGGCCGCCGCCGCGGCGCCGGCCACGCCTCAAGCGGGTGAAGTAGGATCCTTCCAGGTTTGCCGCTTTAGCTCAGCTGGTAGAGCAACCGCCTTGTAAGCGGTAGGTCGTCCGTTCGAGTCGGACAAGCGGCACCACAAATGCGAACCGGCGGCTGCTCCCTAGCGCCGCGGCACGCCGGTGCCGGCCCGGGCGGCCTGCTCGCGCAACTCATCGACGGCATCGCCCAGGCGGGTGAGTTTCTCGCTCAGCCGGCGCATGGACGCCACCATCCAGACCATCGACTGGTGCATGCGCTCCGCGTCGCTCTTGCCTTGTAGATGGTGGTCGAGCCGTCGCAGGGAGTGCCGGGCGGGCGCCGCGGCGGGGCCGGCCTTGGCGATCTCCAGCGCAAGCACCGCCTGGCGCCGCGCCTCGAAGGCGGCCGGGTCGCGCTTGTAGAGTTCGGCCCAGTCGTCGAAATCGAACTCGTAGTTCTTGTCGGCGCCTTCGCCCATGCCTGCCTCCACGTCGTCCCGCATTACCCTTGTCCCGCCGGTGCTTCCCCGGCTGGCCATCGCCGACCGCTGGTTCCCCGTGGGCGGCCGTTCGTCGGATTATCGGTCGCCGGCCGCACCGGGCCCGTGACCGATTGCGCGGTTCGCCCGGTTGCCGATCCAGCGATCCACCGGTCCTCGGGTCGGGGGCGCCGGCCCGCGGCCCCGCCGGGCCAAGGATAGCGCCGGCGGCGCCGTCGTGCGCTCAGGAATCGAAGCGCCGGCGAAAGAGCAGGCTGTTGAGCGCCCAGCTGATGAGGCTGTAGACGATGGCCGCGACGATCGCCCAGCCGAAGCTGGCGATGTGGAAGCCTTCGAGGAAGCGGGCGACCAGCCAGAAGACGAGGCCGTTGATGACGAAGACGAACAGCCCCAGCGTGAGGATCGTGATCGGCAGCGTCAGGATGAGCAGGATCGGCCTGATCAGGGCGTTGAGCAGGCCGATGACCAGCGCGCCGACCAGGGCCGTCAGGAAGCTGTCGATCTCGACTGCGGGCAGGATGTAGGGCAGCGCCAGCAGGCAGAGGGCGCTGATGGCCCAGCCGACGAGGATGCTCATCGTGTTTCCCCGGGCGCCTTACTTGACCAGGACGACCGGTTGCGTCGCCATCGCCCCGACGCGCTGGGCGACCGAGCCGATGAGGAGGTCGCCGATGCCGGCGCGCCCCTTCGAGCCCATCGCGATCATGTCGTAGCCGTCGTCGCGCGCCACCGCGCAGATCTCGACCTCGGGGCGACCGGTGCGGTGGATCGTCTCGTTGGCGATGTCCGTCGTGGCGAGCAGCTTGCGGGCTTCGACCAGGTCGGTCTCGGACTGCTCCTTGAGATAGTCCTCGACCGCCTTGCGGCCGACGACCCGGCTGGCATTGCGCAGCCCCGTGTCGTCGCGCACGGCGATCAGCCCGATCGAGCCCGGCGTGGATATCCGGCCGAGCAGGTCGATCGCGAACCGGAGCGCGGCAAGGGATGGTGCGGAGCCGTCTATGGCGACCAGGATCTTCATTGCGTTTCCCCGGGTTTGCGCTCGGCCGACAGCCCGCGCCAGTGTGGCGCCGACGGCGTCTCGATGCCGAGCAGGTCGAGTGCACGGCCGCAGGTATCGTCGACCATCGCGGCGATATCGGCGGGACGATTGTAGAAGCCCGGCACCGGCGGAAAGACGATGCCGCCCATTTCGGTGACCGCGCACATGTTGCGCAGGTGGGCGAGGTTGAGCGGCGTCTCGCGCACCATCAGGACCAGGCGGCGTCGTTCCTTGAGGGCGACGTCCGCGGCGCGGGTGACCAGGTTGTCGGACAGCCCGTGCGCGATGCCGGCGAGGGTGCGCATCGAACAGGGCGCGACGATCATGCCGCTGGTGGGAAAGGAGCCCGAGGCGATCGATGCGCCGATGTCGCGCGCCGGATGGACTTCGTCGGCGAGCGCCTCGACGGTTTCGCGCCCGAGGCCGAGCTCATGGTCGATGTTCATCCAGCCGGCCGGCGTGACCACCAGGTGGACCCGGGCGTCGGCCTGCTCGCGAAGCCGCTCGAGGAGTCGGATACCGTAGCAGGCGCCGGAGGCCCCGGTGATCGCGAGGACGATCGTCTTGCGGCTCATGCGTCGATTGTAGCGGCCCGTTCGCGCCCGGGAGTCGTGGACGGACCGGCCGCGGAGTGCCTCAGGACTTGTACGGTTCGAGCATGCCCTGGAGCTCGCCCGACTGGTACATCTCGTAGAGGATGTCCGAGCCGCCGATGAATTCGCCACCGACGTACAGCTGCGGGATCGTCGGCCAGTTGGAGAAGTCCTTGATGCCCTGGCGGACCTCGTCGTCGGCCAGCACGTCGACCGTGACGATGTCGTCGACGCCGCAGGCCTTGAGGATCTGGACCGCGCGGCCCGAGAAGCCGCATTGCGGGAAATTGGCGTCGCCCTTCATGAAGAGGACGACCGGGTTCTCGGAGACTGTCTTGCTGATGAATTCCTTTGCATCCATTGCCATGCTTCCTGAATGAACGCGCCTCGCCGCCCGCGCGGGCGGCGTCGCGTTATGCGCGGTGGTCGGGTCGGCGACCACCGCAAAGCCGTTCAAGCCCCGCCAGGTCGCGGCGACCGGTGACGTCCACCAGGCCCGCGGCCCGCATCAGGCCGGCGACCCTGCCCGCCTGGTCGTGACCGTGCTCGAGCAGGAGCCATCCACCCGGCGCGAGCCGGTCCCGGGCGCCGGTGATGATCGTGGCGATCGCATCCAGGCCGTCGGCCCCGGAAACCAGCGCCATGGCGGGCTCGTGGGGCAGGTCGCCGCGTGCCAGGTGCTCGTCGCCGGCCGCGATGTACGGCGGGTTCGATAACACGAGATCATACTTGGAACCGGCCGGAAGCGCCGACCACCAGTCCCCTTCGTGCCATTCGATACGGGTGGCGCCGAGGCGTGCCGCGTTCGCGCGTGCGGTGGCGAGGGCCGCCGCGCTGGCGTCGACGGCGGTCACCGTCCAGGCCGGGCGCTCCAGGGCCACGCTGATCGCGATCGCGCCGCTGCCCGTACCGAGATCGACCACCCGGGGGCCGCGCAATTCGAGTGCCCACTCGACCAGGCCTTCCGTTTCGGGGCGTGGAATCAGGACCGACTCGTCGACCCGGAAGCTCCGGCCGCGAAACTCGCGTTCGCCGACCAGGTAGGCGAGTGGACGACCGGCCCGGCGCATTGCCGCCAGCTGCCGGAAGCGCGCGACGGCCGCCGCCGGCAGGGCCTCGTCGCCATGGCCGACCAGCCAGCTGCGGTCGCGGCCGCTGGCGGCTTCGAGCAGGGCGCGCGCCTCGAGCCGGGGCAGGCCGCTCGCCGCGAGCAGGGCGTCTGCGCTGTCGGTCACCCCTTGCCCGTGTTCAGCCGTCCCGGCCAAGGAGGCTCGCGAGGGTGTGGCGCAGGCGCTCGCACTGCGCCGGGGTGCCGATGGAGATCCGCAGGAACTGGTCGATCCGCGGGAGATCGAAGCGCCGCACCAGGATGCCTGCCTGTCGCAGGCCGTCGAACAGTTCCACGCCCGGGACGTCGCGGTGACGGACGAAGAGGAAATTGGCGGCCGACGGCAGCACCTCGAAGTCGAGCTCGCGCAGCGCGCCGGCGAGCGATTCGCGAGCCGCGATGACCCGCTGGCGCGTATCCTCGAGCCAGGCTTCGTCCTCGATCGCGGCGAGCGCCGCGGCCTGCGCCAGGCGGTCGATCGGGTAGGAATTGAAGCTGCTCTTGACCGTCTCGAGCGCGCTCACCAGGCCAGGGTCGCCGATCGCGAAGCCGACCCGCAGCCCGGCGAGCGAGCGGGACTTGGACAGGGTCTGGACCACCAGCAGGTTGGGATGCTGCCGGACCAGGGCGACGGCGCTCTCGCCACCGAAGTCGACGTAGGCTTCATCGACGAGCACCACCGAATCGCGGTTGACGCGCAGGAGCGCCTCGACCTGCGCGACGGGCAGGGCAATGCCGGTGGGCGCGTTCGGGTTGGCGAACACGATGCCGCCGTTCTCGCGTTCGTAGTCGGCCAGGCGGATGCCGAAGTCCGGTCCGAGCGGCATGCGCACCGCATCGATTCCGAAGAACGCGCAGTACACCGGATAGAAGCTGTAGGTGATGTCGGGGTGCAGCAGCGGCCGGTCCTGCACGAAGAACGCGCGGAAGGCATGGGCGAGGATCTCGTCGGAGCCGTTGCCGATGAACACCATCGACGGGTCGAGGCCGTGGCGCCGGGCGATCGCCTCGCGCAGCCGGCTGGACGCGGGGTCGGGATAGAGCCGCAGCGAATCGTCGGCGGCCCGACGGATGGCCTCGATGACCGCCGGCGACGGCCCGTAGGGGTTCTCGTTGGTGTTCAGCTTGAGCAGGTCGGCGATCCGCGGCTGTTCGCCCGGGGTGTAGGGCGTCAGCCGTTCGAAGTCGCGCGACAGCAGCGGGTTGGGCGATGTACTCATGGGTCCGGTGTCGATCGGTCCGGCTTGGGGATGCGGGTTCGAAGCGCTTCAGGCCGATGCGCCATCGGCGAGTTCGGCGAGCTGCTCGGCCTGGTGGGCCGACTGCAGCGCGTCGATCACTTCATCGAGCTCGCCATCCATGATGCGCTCGATCTTGTAGAGAGTCAGGTTGATCCGGTGGTCCGTCACCCGGCCCTGCGGAAAATTGTAGGTACGGATCCGCTCGGAGCGGTCGCCCGAGCCGATCAGGGATCGCCGATGGGCGGCTTCGCGCTCCTGCTTCTCGCGGGCGCGCATGTCCTTGAGCCGTGCCGCCAGCACCGACATGGCGCGCTCGCGGTTGCGGTGCTGGGAACGGTCGTCCTGGCATTCGACCACGATCCCGCTGGGCAGGTGGGTGATGCGCACCGCGGACTCGGTCTTGTTGACGTGCTGGCCGCCGGCTCCCGAGGCGCGGAACACGTCGATGCGCAGCTCCTCCGGATCGATCCGCAGGTCGGCCGCCTCGTCGGGTTCGGCCAGGACCGCGACGGTGCAGGCCGAGGTATGGATCCGGCCCTGCGCCTCGGTCTCCGGCACTCGTTGCACCCGGTGGCCGCCCGATTCGAACTTGAGGCGCGCAAAGACGCCGTCGCCCGAGATGCGGGCGATGACCTCGCGGTAGCCGCCGAGTTCGGAGGCGTTCTCCGACATCAGTTCGACGCGCCAGCCCCGGTGCTCGGCATAGCGCGAGTACATGCGCAGCAGGTCGCCGGCGAACAGCGCCGACTCGTCGCCGCCGGTGCCCGCCCGGATCTCGAGGAAGACGTTGCGATCGTCGTCGGGATCGCGCGGCAGGAGCAGGCGGCGCAACTCGGCGGCCTCGTCCTCGATCCGGCGCTCGGCCTCGACGAGTTCCTCGTCGGCGAACTCGCGCATCGCCGGGTCCTCGCGCATCTGGCGCGCGGTCTCGGCGTCGCGCAGGGCCTGGCGCCATGTCTCGAGATGCTCGACCACTTCCGCGAGCTCGCGCTGCTCGCGTGCCAGCCGCCGGAAGCTGTCCATGTCCCGCGCGGCGTCCTCGCCCGCCAGCTGGAGGTTCACCTCGGACAGCCGCTGCTCGAGGTCCTCGAGCCGCGCCAGCATCGAGGGGTTCATCGGCCGCGCTTCTTTTCGCCGGCGGTTTCGCCAGGGGAGGGGATCAGCCGGTCGACGAGCGGCAGCAGGCGCTCGCGATGCTCGCCCTGCAGCAGCGACACCGGCCCGTGCAGGAACTTCGCGGACAGGCCGTTGGCCAGCATCTCGAGCACGTGTTCGGGCGATTCGCCGCGCGCGAGCTGGCGACGGGCGCGCTCGAGCTCGGCGTCGCGGATCGATTCGGCCCGGTCACGCATGTCGCGGATCAGCGGCACGAGGCGCCGCCCCGCGAGCCACTTCATGAAGGCGTCGACCCGCGTCTCGATGATGGCCTCCGCCTGGGTGACCGCCGCCTGGCGCGTCTCGATCCCGGTGCGGACCACCCGGCCGAGATCGTCGACGGTATGCAGGAAGACGTCGTCGAGGCGGGCGACCTCGGATTCGATGTCGCGCGGCACGGCCAGGTCGACCATGAACATCGGCCGGCGCCGGCGCGCGCTCGTCGCCCGCTCGACCATGCCGAGCCCGATGATTGGCAGGGTGCTCGCGGTGCAGGAGACCACGATGTCGAACTCGTGCAGGCTGTCGGAGACCTCCGACAGCGGAATGCTCCGGCCGCCGAAGCGGTTGGCGAGCCGTTCGCCGCGCTCCGCGCTGCGGTTGGCGATCGCGATGGCACGCGGATGCTGGGCCGCGAAATGCGTGGCGGCCAGCTCGATCATCTCGCCCGCGCCGATGAAGAGCACCGAGCACTCGCGCAGGTCCTCGAAGATGCGCCGGGCAAGGCGGACCGCGGCGGCCGCGAGCGAGACGGAATGGGCGCCGATCTCGGTGCTCGAGCGGACTTCCTTGGCGACGGCGAAGCTGCGCTGGAAGAGCTGGTGCAGGTGGGTGCCCATGGCTCCCGCCTGCTGCGCCACGCGGGCCGCTTCCTTCATCTGGCCGAGGATCTGCGGCTCGCCGAGGACCATGGAGTCGAGGCCGGCCGCCACGCGGAAGGCATGGCGTACCGCCGCGTCGCCGGGCAGGGCATAGAGGTGGCTGTCGATCGTGTCGCCCGGCATGCCCTGCCGAGCCGCCAGCCATTCGGACAGCGCGGGCCGCAGTTCGTCGGGGGCCCGCGTCGCGCAGTAGATCTCGGTGCGGTTGCAGGTCGAGAGGATGGCCGACTCGGGGGCGAGCGAACGCACCGAGCGGCTGAGGTCGCCCAGGGCATCGCCGACGAGCTCGGCCGTGAACGCCACCTTCTCGCGCAGCGCGACCGGAGCCGTCGTGTGATTCAGGCCTAAAGTGACGATCTGCATAAGCGATTGAATTTGCAGCGATTGTATCGCCGCAACGCGAGTCCGGTCTATTCGGGCCGAATCGTCCCGGCGACGCCGGGCTCCACGCCGGACTCCGCCCCGGCTTTCGCGCGCGGGGCCGGCCCCGGCGCCTGGGAGCCGGCGGCGTCTTCCGCGATCGCCAGGATCGTCCGGGCATGGGACTCGATCGCGCTCGCCCACTCGGGCAGGCCGCCGCGGGCGCGGGCCGCGCCGACCGTCTCGAGGACGGGCTCGGTCGCTTCGCGCAGGTTGCGGCCCAGTCGCGCGAGGCTGGCGCTGCGGGCGCTCTCGGCCAGCCGCAGGGGCGTGATGTCGGTGAACTGGATCAGGTACACCAGCGGCAGCGCGGGCTCGCGGGCATGGTCGATATCGGCGAGCCAGTGCCGGCCGTTGCGGTCCACCGCCTCGATGCCATGGACGCCCGGCCCGTCGGCCGGGGGCAGGCGGTCGAGGCCGGCGTGGTCGGAGAACTCGACCCGCATCCAGGGCGTGATCGACTGTTGCTCGATCGGCATCGAGGCGAACGCCGTGCGCGCCACCCGGTTCGACAGGAGGACCTCGCCCGCGCCGTTGGTGACGATCGCGGGGTGCGGCAGCTTGTCGATCAGGGCATGCAGGAGCCGGCGCAGCATCCGGATCCGGGCGGAGGCGTCACGCAGCGGCTGGAGATCGCGGGCGACGGCTTCGGTCGGTCGCCGGCCCGATGGCGGCACCAGGTCGGGAGCATGGCGCAGGGTGTCGGCATCGGCGGCCAGCGCCCGGGTGGCGACCGCCAGGCGGCGCCAGTTCCACAGCGGGCCGGCCAGCAGCAGCGTGGCCATGGTCCCGGCGGGCGGCCACCAGCGCGCGAACAAGGCCACGCCCGTCGCCGCCACCGCCAGGCAGGCCACCAGCGCCACTCCGACGACCGCTGCGGTGGCGATGCCGGGCCGGACGCGGTAGAGGGCCAGCATCGTCGCCAGGACCAGTGCCACGGCCAGGACGGCCGACGCGGGGGCGCCAAGGCGCGCCAGGCCGGCATCCGCGATGGCGCCGCCGGCCGCGGCCGCGCCATCGCCCACGAGCGCCAGCAGCAGGCCGTCGAGATGCGGCAGCTGGCCGCCGGCGGTGCCGGCCGGTCCGCTGCCGAGCAGGATCGCCAGCAGCGCCAGGACGCACCCGAGCACCAGCCAGTCGCGCCGCACCGGGTCGGGCGGCCTCGTGCGGGATGCGGGCGCTTCGTTCATCTACTTGCCGAGGAAGAGTTGGTACGCCGGGTGGTCGCTCGCGTCCCAGTAGCGATACCCGAGTGCGTCGAGGAACTGGCGCAGCGCGCCGCGGCTGTTGCCCGGCACCTGCATGCCCACCAGGACACGACCCGAATCGTCGCCATGGTTGCGGTAATGGAAGAGCGAGATGTTCCAGTCCGGGCGCATCTGCTGCAGGAAGCGCATCAGCGCGCCCGGCCGCTCGGGGAACTCGAAGCGGAACACCCGCTCGTCGTGCGCCAGCGGCGAGCGGCCGCCCACCATGTGGCGCAGGTGGCTCTTGGCCATCTCGTCGTCGGTGAGGTCGATCACCCCGAAGCCGGCCTGCTCGAAACTGCCCGCGATGCGGATCGCCTCGTCGCGCGCGGCGATCTGCACCCCCACGAAGATGTGGGCGTCGGTGGAATCGGCGATGCGGTAGTTGAACTCGGTGATGTTGCGCGAGCCGAGCAGCTCGCAGAAATGGCGGAAGCTGCCGCGCTCCTCGGGGATGGTGACCGCGAACACGGCTTCGCGCTGCTCGCCGATCTCGGCGCGCTCGGAAACGAAGCGCAGCCGGTCGAACTGCATGTTCGCGCCGCTCACGATCGCCACCAGGGTCCGGTCGCGGATGCCTTCCCGGGCGACGTAGGCCTTGGCGCCGGCGATCGCGAGCGCACCGGCCGCTTCCGGGATCGAGCGAGTATCGGCGAACACGTCCTTGATCGCGGCGCAGACCGCATCGGTGTCCACGGTCATGATCTCGTCGACGAAGTGGCGCACCAGCCGGAAGGGCTCGGCGCCGACCTTCTTGACCGCCGTGCCGTCGGAGAAGAGGCCGACGTCGTGCAGTTCGATGCGCCGGCCGGCCTTCACCGAACGCGCCATCGCGTCGGAATCGACCGTCTGCACGCCGATGACCCGGACCTCGGGCTTGATCTGCTTGACGTAGGCGGCGACGCCGGCGATGAGGCCGCCGCCACCGATCGGCACGAAGATCGCCTCGATGGGACCCTGGTGCTGGCGCAGGATCTCCATGCCGATCGTGCCCTGGCCGGCGATCACGTCCGGATCGTCGAAGGCATGCACGTAGCTGAGCCCTTCGCGCGCCTGGAGCTCCTGCGAGTGCAGGGAGGCGTCGCTGTAGGACTCGCCGTGCAGGACGATCTCGGCGCCATGCGCGGCGACCGCATCGACCTTGAGCTGGGGCGTGGTGACCGGCATCACGATGACGGCGCGGCAGCCCAGGGTGCGCGCCGCCAGCGCCACGCCTTGCGCATGGTTGCCGGCCGAGGCCGTGATCACGCCGCGGGCGAGCTCCTCCGGGCCGAGGCTCGCCATCTTGTTGTAGGCGCCGCGCAGCTTGAACGAGAAAACCGGCTGGAGGTCCTCGCGCTTGAGCAGGATGCGGTTGCCGTGACGGGCCGAGAGAACGGGAGCGGGCTCGAGCGGGGCCTCGATCGCGACGTCGTAGACGCGTGCGGTAAGGACCCTCTTCAGGTAGTGGCTGTGCATGATCGACTGATTCTAGCGTCCGGCCGTCGTCGGGGCGCGAGCCCGTACACTGCGGCGCGATGGAGACCCTCGTGTACCGGCTGGTCGAATGGTTCGCGTTGCCGCGCAACGGCCTCGGCGCGGTCTTCGCCTTCGCATTCGTGTCGGCGACCTTGCTGCCCATGGGTTCGGAGCCGGCGACGTTCGCCTACGCCCGGCTCCATCCGGACCAGTTCTGGCTGGTGGTCGCCGTGGCCACCGTCGGCAACACGGCGGGCGGCGCGCTCGACTACTGGCTCGGCCGCGGTGTCCGGGGCGCGCTGCGCGCCGAGCGCGGCGGCCGCTACCTGCGCTGGCTCGAGCGGCTGGGGCCGGCGGCGCTTGCCTTCGCCTGGCTGCCGGTGGTGGGGGATCCGCTGTGCGCCCTGGCCGGCTGGCTGCGGCTGCCCTTCTGGCCATGCCTGGCCTGGATGGCCCTGGGCAAGGGGCTGCGCTACGTCGTGGTCACCGCCCTGCTGCTGCAGGTTCCCGACGCCTGGTGGGGCGGCCTCCTCGGGGCGCTTCCGCTACAATCGGCCGTCCCACCATGAACGCTAGCGAAGCCCTGCCGATGGCCCCGTTGGATTCCGCCGAAACGGTGCGCCTGCGCGAGATTCCGTACAACTACACCTCCTTCTCGGACCGCGAGATCGTGATCCGGCTGCTGGGGGACGAAGGCTGGCGGCTCATCAGCGAACTGCGCGCCGAGCGTCGCACCGGGCGCTCGGCCCGGATGCTCTACGAGGTGCTCGGCGACATCTGGGTCGTCCGGCGCAACCCCTATCTCCAGGACGACCTGCTCGACAATCCGCGGCGGCGCGCCCAGCTGGTCGAGGCGCTGGAGCACCGTATCGGCGAGATCGACCACCGCCGCGAGTCCGATGCCGGCCTGGACGCCGGCGCCGCCCTGCGCAGCCGGCGGGTGGCGCGCCTGGTCGAACTCGCCCGCGAGGCGGTACGCGACTTCGAGCGGCTGTTCGACCAGACCAGGGAGCTGCGCCAGCGGGCGCTGCGCCAGTTCGCCAGGCTCACCGCGGGCGACAACATCCGCTTCGACCCGCTTGCCCGCGTCTCGCATGTCACCGACGCCACCGACTGGCGGGTCGAGTATCCCTTCGTGGTGCTCAACCCCGACAGCGAACGTGAGGTCGCGGGGCTGGTGCTGGCCTGCGCCCGGCTCGGCCTGACCATCATTCCGCGCGGTGGCGGCACCGGCTACACCGGCGGGGCCATCCCGCTGTCGCCGCTCACGGCGGTGATCAATACCGAGAAGCTCGAGCGCCTCGATGCGGTCGAGCAGGTCGTGCTGCCGGGGCTCGAAGTGCCCGTGCCCACGGTCTTCGCCGAGGCCGGCGTGGTCACCCGGCGGGTCACC
>DAIMFM010000077.1:0-11881 GCA_036724585.1 Burkholderiaceae bacterium
CCGCCGGAGAGCCGGCGCGGCGCGCGCTCGATGCCGTCGGAGAGCGCCTCGGAAGGCTACCCGAGCCGCGTCCGCCGGCGGAGGGCATGCTGGCGTCGACCTGGATGGGCAGCCGCCATGCGCTGTCGGGCCATGTCGAGGGACCGGGACGGGACCATGGGATCCACGACCGGTCGATCATCGAATTTGCGCGAATGATCGAGCGCGAGCTCGAGAGTCGCGAGGGCCGATACGGCATCCTGCCATTCGGCCAAGGGGTTTCCGGGGCGGCCAGCCAGGGGGGAAACGGCGGCGACGTCCAGGCGGGCAACTCCCGCCGGGGCGGCCTGGGCACGGCGGGCAGCATGTGGGCGATCCTGTCGCTCGGCACGCTGATGCTCATGACTCGTCGCTGGCGATAGCAAGAAGAGGAACGACAACAAGAGCAAACAAGAAGATCGGGACGCAACAGTCCACGAGAAGAGAGAGGAACGATTCGGATTGACGGGCCCGCGGGCCCGTTTTCTTTTGCGGGATCGCAGGTGCGCGCCGGCGCGGTCAGAGATCGAGCAGCCGGGGCAGGAACAGCGTCACGATCGGGAAGGCGATGAGCACGAACATCCGCACGATGTCGGCGGCGACGAAGGGCAGGACGCCGCGCCAGATGGTCGGCGTGCGGACATCGGGAAGCACGCTGCTCAGCACGAAGATGTTCATGCCGACCGGTGGGGTGATCAGGCTGATCTCGATCACGCACACGACGAGGATGCCGAACCAGATCGGGTCGAATCCGAGGTGGACGATGAGCGGGAAGAAGATCGGCACCGTCAGCAGCATCATCGACAGCGACTCCATCGCGGTACCCAGTGCCACGTAGACCAGGCAGATCGCCACGACGACCATGATCGGGTTGACGCTGAAGCGCTCGACGAGGCCCACGAGATCCCTGGGCAGCGACGTGAAGTTCAGGAAGCTGGCGAAGATCGCCGCGCCGATGACGATGGTGAAGAGCATCGCCGTCGTGCGCGACGACTCGACGAGCACCTCGCGCAGCACGACAAGGTCGAGCCGCCCGCGCGCCAGGGTGAAGATGAAGCCGCCTGCGGCGCCCACGCCGGCGGCTTCGGTCGGGGTGAAGAACCCGCCGTACATCCCGCCCATGACGATGGCAAAGAGCAGCAGGACGCCCCAGATCCGCTTGAGCGCCATCCGCCGCTCCGCCCAGCTGGCGCGCTCGCCAGGAGGGCCGAGCGCCGGATTGCGATGGGTGACGATGGTTGCCGCGGCCATGTAGAAGAGCGTGGCGACGATCCCGGGGATGATGCCGGCGGCGAACAGCGCGCCGATGCTCTGCTCGGTCATGATGCCGTAGATCACCAGGATGACCGACGGCGGGATCAGGATGCCCAGCGTGCCGCCGGCGCAGATGGAACCGGCCGCGAACGAAGGGGCGTAGTCGAAGCGGCGCATCTCGGGCATCGCGACCCGTGCCATCGTTGCCGTGGTCGCGATCGACGAGCCGCAGATGGCGCCGAAGCCGGCGCAGGCGACGATCGTCGACAGCGCGAGACCGCCGCGCCTGTGGCCGATCAGGGCATAGGCGGCCTGGTAGAGGTCGCGCGACATGCCGGCCCGCGTCACGAAGTTGCCCATCAGCACGAAGAGGGGCACCACCGACAACGTATACGAGGAGATGTCG
Source organism: Burkholderiaceae bacterium (assembly GCA_036724585.1). Classification (GTDB taxonomy): domain Bacteria; phylum Pseudomonadota; class Gammaproteobacteria; order Burkholderiales; family Burkholderiaceae_E; genus JAMLIN01. The sequence goes on from DAIMFM010000077.1 coordinate 1,679, forward strand.
ATGATCTCGGTGGCCGCGGCCGACATCGCCGCCGGCCAGGAACGCGTCAGCCCCAGGCCAACCACCCCGACGGCGGTCTTCGACATCGCGATCGGCACGCGGTGCAGGATGAGGGCGATCATCGCCGCAAAACCGAGGAGTCCTTCGATCATGGGGCGAATCCGCTCAACGGTGCTCTTCGATCCGGCGCAGGGCCAGGAGGACGTGGATGATGCCCGTCAGCGCCAGCATCACCGTGATCAGGTACTGGAAGGGGCCCAGCGGGATGCCGAGCTGCGCGGTGACGTCACCGTACTCGAGCGCGCGGGCCGCCCGCAGGTGCACCACCCAGGCGCCGCCGAAGAACAGCAATGCCGCCACGAGATGGGCGATCGTATGCTGCAGGTGGCGCATCCACGGGGGAACGACGCGGTCGAGCACGTCGAACACGATGTGTTCGCCGGCGATCGAGGTGAGCGGCAAGGCGAAGAAGATGGTCAGCAGCATCGCGATCTCGGTGAGCTCGAGACCACCGACCAGCGAGGCCTGGAAGAACTTGCGCCCGATCACGTCGACGAACGTCAGGCACATCATCACGAACAGGGCGACACCCGAGACGAGCGCGAGCAGGTTTTCGAATCGCTTCATGGATCGAACCGGTCACCCGAGGCAAGACGGGCGCGGGCACGCCGGGCGCCCGTGCCCGTCAGGGATCTCGACTACTGGAGCGCCGCGATCTCCTTGCGGAACTCCTCGAGGACCTGCTTGGCGTTCTTGAGGCCCTCCTTCTGGGCCGTCTCGATCCAGGCGTTCTCCAGGCCCGCGGTCTTGGCCTTGATCTCGGCCACGAAGGCGTCGCTGGCAGTGATGCCCTGGATGCCCTCGGCCTGCTGGAGCGCGAGGCTGCGGCGATCGTCCTCTTCCCAGAACTTGCCGTAGTGGGCCGCCGCTGCTTCGCCCGAGAGCTTCTCGATGATCTCCTGGTCCTTCCTGGGGATGCGGTCCCAGGTATCGGGATTCATGACGAAGGCGAAGCTGGTGTTGTAGAGCCCGCCCGGGACCTCGGTGCGGAACTTGATCAGCTTCTCGAGCTTGAAGGACTTCACGGCCTCTGCCGGGAAGAACACGCCGTCCATGACGCCCGAGGACAGCAGCTCATAGGACTGTGGCGCCGGCTTGAGGGTGGCGTTGACCTCCATGGCCTTGGCGACCTCGTTGACCATGCCGCCGCCGACGCGGATCTTGAGGCCGTCGAAGTCGGCGATCTTCGTGATCGGATGCTTCACGTTGAACATCATGCCGGGTCCGTGGGTGAACACGTTGAGCACCTTCAGGCCCCGGTGCTCGTCGAACTTCTGGAGGTACTTGCGATAGATGCGCTCGTAGGCCACCGACGTGGCGATCGCGGAATCACCGAGGAAGGGCAGCTCGGCCATCTGCGTCAGCTTGTAGCGGCCCGGGGTATAGCCGTGCACGCTGAAGGCGAGGTCGACCAGGCCGTCGCGCACGGCGTCGAAGGTCTGGGGCGCCGGGACGACCGGCTTGGGCAGGATCTTGCAGCTCACCCGGTTCTCGGTCGCCTTGGCGACGTCCTCGCACCAGGTGGCCTGGGCCTGCGAGAGCAGGTGGCTCGGCGGAACCCAGCTGGAAGCGGTCAGGACGACCTGGGCCGAGGCGCCTTGCGCCAGCCCCAGACCGGCGGCCAGCAAGCTGGCCGCGATCAGGTTCTTGTTCATGTCTCCTCCGGGTGGGTGCGGATGCTTTAGAACTAAAAACTTCTGCGACCTAGCTAATACCACGCGATTGTGGCATGCCGGCAGAGCGACGGGCAATCGCGACCCACGATAGTCGCTGGCCGAGCCCGGCTTCAATTCGCGATAGCACCTACCGGTGGCAGGCGGTGGCAGGCGCGATCGGGGAAATAGCGGTCGCAGAAGTAGCACGGGCCGGAGGGCAGCCACTCCGGCACCTGGTACCAGCGCTGCCGGACCTCCTCGAGCACGAGGTCCCGGTAGGCCGGATAGCGGAAATCCCTGCCCGTCACCACCGTGAAGCGCGCGCCGCGAATCTCGATCGTCTCGGCCGATACCTCCCGGAAGAACGCATCGTATTCGCCCGGCCGGTAGTCCTTCTTGCGGATGACCAGGAAATCGCGCCCGTCGTAGTCGCGGAAATCGGCCCGCATGTCGTCGTGCCGTGCGTGGCTAGAGCCAGGCCCGAAGACGAGGACCCTGCGATCGAAGTTGTATTCCAGCGTCACCGCGGCCGAGTAGCCCGGGGCGGCGAGCACGTGGCTGTCCAGCCGCTCCGGCCCCATGGCCCGGGCCAGTTCGTCGGCATGGACCGTCATGACGATGCCGGGGTACTGCCGCAGGCTCGACCAGGTCTCGGTAGGCAGGGCGAGCAGCACGGCGACCAGGATGTAGTGCAGGATCGCGAAGCCGATGCCGAAGCGCAGTGCGCCCCTGCGGACGCGATCGCTGGCGGCGCCCGCCAGGACGAACCAGAGGATCGCCGGCAGCACGAAGCTCGCCAGCCAGTGCAGGCCGATCGTCTTGACGGGCGACAGCGCGGCGAGCACCAGCAGCGGCACGGCCGCCAGCCATGCGTAGGTGTTGGCCGCGACGGCGCGTTCGCGATCGAGCACGCGCTCCCCTTCGCCGGCGCGCGCAGCGGCATCGCCGGCATCGCCGGCATTGCCCGCCGCGCCGTCGCGCCCGCGCCGACGCAGCAGGGCCAGCGCCACCGGCGGCGACATCGCGTAGATCGCGCATGCGACGTACAGCAGCGGCGTCACCCAGGACAGGCTGTCCTTGTCGTGGCGATTGACGATGTTGAACATCACGTTGGGCCAGCAGTTGGCGGCGTTCCACCACACCTGGATCGCCGCGGCCGGCAGCGAGGCGAGCACCACGAGGACGAGGCCCATGAGCTTGGTGCGACTGGGACGCCACACCGAATGCGCGAAGATCGCGATCGCCAGCAGGCCGGCGAAGTACTTCGACAGCAGGGCGCCCCCGAGCGCAAGGCCGCACAGCACGAAGTCGATCTTCGCGCCGGTGCGCTGCGCCCGCGCATACGCCAGGGCGGCGAGCCCCGAGAAGAACATGAGGGGCACGTCGGTCGTGATCGCCACGTTCCATACGTTCATCGGCGCGAGCAGTACCAGGCAGCCGGCGAGCCACGCGAGCGTCTCGTCGAAGCGGCGCACCGCGACCACCGCGGCGCAGGCGAGCGCGACCGGCACCAGCAGCGCCGGCAGGCGAAGGACCAGCGCGTGCGAGGAGATCGCGTCGAGTACCGCGAGCCACCAGCCCACCATCGGCGGGTGGTCGTAGAAGCCCCAGTCGGGTTCGCGCCCCCAGGCGATGAAGTAGGCCTCGTCGCCGGTCATCGGCAGGAGCGTGGCGAAGACCAGCTTGAAGAGCATGGACACCAGCAGCAGGGCGAGGAACACGCGTCGAGCGTGAGCCTGCGGCATGGATCCGTTGGACGATGAAGAGGGGCTCATGCGCATGCCGTCGCGGATTGCAGGAACGAGGGGCGGGTGAACACAAAAGAAAAGGCGCACATCGCTGCGCGCCTTGAATGGCAGACTGGCTGCCTCTCCTCCTCCTCGATCCGGGCGCTGCCGCTTGCGCGGAGCGCCGAATGAGTCCGATCGTAACCAATGCACGAGGGCCTGTCCAACGCTTTGTTACATTCTTCCCGACGGCCCGATTGCTGCACCGCAACCAAGTCACTGCGCCCCGCAGCGGCGCTGCGAACGGTGCGCGGCAGCATCAGCGCGCCCGGTCGACCCACGCGAGCATCCCCAGCGCGAGCAGCAGCGCGCCGACGCTCGGCAGGCTCACGGAGATCCATGCCGGCCAGGTATTGAGCAGGCCGAGATTCGAGAACAGCCCATTGAGGAAGTGGAAGGCGATGCCCAGCATCACGGCGGCGAAGACCTTGAAGCCCACGCCGCCCGCGCGCGCCTGCATGTACGCGGAGGGCAGCGCCAGTGCCAGCATGACGAGCACCGCGAACGGATAGACGATCTTCTTCCACAACGCGATCTCGTAGCGACTCGCGTCCTGCTGGTTGCTCTTCATGTAGGAGATGTAGCGGTAGAGGTTCCAGGCGCTCATGTTGTCGGCATCGACGAGCAGCACCGACAGCAGGTTGGGCGAGAGCTCGGATCGCCAGCGCATCCGCTCGCTGGTACTGCGGGTGGCGCCGAGAACCGCGGCGTCCTCGTCGGCCTGGACCTCGGGCACCTCGATCTCCCTGGCGTCCTCGAACAGCCAGGTGTCCTGGCGCTGCCAGGTCGCGCGCTGGGCCTCGATGATGCGCAGCAGGTTGAGTTCGTCGTCGAACTCGAACACGCGCACCCGGTTGATCGCGCCACCCGGGTCGAGTTCGCCGATGTTCACGAAGCGCTGCAGCTGCAGTTCGCCATCCGGGGCGCGCAGCGCATCCTTGATCCAGATGCCGCTGCGCAGCTGGCCGCCGACCGCCGCACCCAGCGCTCCGAAGCGCACCGACTGCGCGAGGCGCTCGGCCGGGGGCACCACGAGCTCGCCCACCGCGGCGGTGAGCAGCGCCAGCCAGATGCCGATGGAGGCCATCGCGGCGAGCGCCCGCCGTCGCCCGAGCCCCGCGGCGCGCATGGCGGTGTACTCGGAGCTGGAGGCGAACTGCGCCATCGCGTAGACCGCCCCGATCAGGGTGGCGACCGGCATCAGTTCGTAGAAATGGCTGGGCAGCCCGAGCAGCACGAACACGAAGGCGTGGCCGATGCGGTAGCCGCCCTTGCCGACGTCCTCGATCTCGTAGAGGAAATCGAATATGGCGAACAGCGACAGGAAGCCGACGAGCACGAACAGCACGGCGAGGCGCACTTCGCGACTGATGTAGGCGCGCAGCAGCTTCATGGTGGGCGCCGCCTCATGCCGGCCGCCGTGAACGCGTGGGCAGCAGGCGCCAGAGGCTGCGCCGCGGCAGGCGGGTACGGGTGTAGTACATCCAGGCGGCGACGAGGGCGACACCGGCATGGGCGATCCACACGCCGATCGAGAAGGGTATGCGCTCCTGCGCGACCCAGGCCTGGGTCAGCGTCATGAGGTTGTTGTAGACGACGTAGATCAGCAGCGCGATCACGAGGTTGATCGAACGGCCCATGCGGGGATTGACGGACGCGAGCGGAATCGCGAGCAGCGCCAGCAGCACCGCGGACACGGGCTGGGCGACGCGCCAGAGCAGCTCGCCGAGATTGCGCGGCGTCGGGTCCGCGACCAGCTCCAGCGTGCCGAGCGCCTTGGTGGAGCGGGCGGCCGAGGAGCTCTCCTGGGGCTCGAGCCGCAGGCCGTAGCGATCGAAGGACATCATGCGGAAGTCGCCCGCCGATGTGGCGCCATCGTAGCGCCGGCCCTGCTCGAGCACGAGGAAGCGCTGCTGGTCGGGCATCGTGAGCACCCGGCCACTGGCGGACACCACGACGGTGAGCTCGGGCCCCTTCTGCTGCACGACGAACACGTTGCGCACCTCGGTCTGCTCGTCGTCCAGGGATTCGACGAAGAAGACGCGGTTGCCCCCGGCGGATTCCCGGAACTGGCCGGCCGCGACGCGGGAGATGTCCTGGCGCTGCTCGAAGCGCGCCTGGTACTCGCTGCTCTGGACGTTGGCCCAGGGTGCGATGACGAGCGACAGGATGCCGACGAGCACCGCGAAAGGCATGGCGAATCCCATGACCGGCCGGATCCAGGAAGCGATGCTCAGGCCGTTGGCCTGCCAGATGACCATCTCCGAATCGCGCCATGCGCGGGTGAACGCGATCAGGATCGCGCAGTAGAGGGTCAGGACCAGCAGGACCGAAAGATAGTTGACGGTGGAGAAGGCGAGCAGCGGCAACACGCTGGCGGGATCGACCCGCCCGGTGGCGGCGCGCCCGAGCATGCGCACGAGGGTCGTCGTCACCAGGATCGTGAACAGGGCCGAGAAGACGACGCCGGCAAGACTTCCTAGTTCCCGGCGCAGCGCGGTTTTCAGCAGCATCGGTCGAGTTCGGGCTGGGACAGGGCTGGCGATCCGCGGCGGCCCGGCTCCGCCGGCTCGCTATAATCGGCGCTTGCGAACCAAGGCGACAGCACCGCGCCGGCCCGTCCCTCGTTGCGCTGGAGAAGAATCGATGCAATTTAGCACAAAGGCCCTTCCGATCGACAAGGCGAAGACCGCCTGCGTCATCGTCCCGGTGCTCGCCGGCAGCAAGCTCGGCCCGGGCGGCAAGGCCGTCGACGCCACCACGGGCAAGCGCCTCGGCGCGGCGCTGGCCTCGGGCGATCTCGCATCGAAGGCCGGCTCGACCCTGCTCGTCCATCTCGACGGTCCGATCGCCCGCGCCCTGCTGGTGGCCACCGGCGACAAGGCGGCGGTCGACGAGCGCGCCTACGCCCAGGCCCTGCGCGGCGCCTTCCGCAGCCTGCGCGGCCAGGGCGGCAAGGACGCGATCTCGTTGCTGCACGAGATCGAGGTCGAGGGCCAGGACCTCGCCTGGAAGATCCGCGCCGCGGCGCTCGCGGCGCGCGAGGCGGCCTATCGCTTCGATCGTTTCAAGAGCAAGCCCGATGCCACGCCGACCGGCGCGCGCGCCATCGCCTTCGCCGTCGACAGGTCGGAGCAGGCGGTTGCGCGCGCCGCCCTCGGCGAGGCGAGCGCCATCGCCAACGGCATGGACCTCACCCGCGACCTGGGCAATACCCCGGCCAACGTCTGCACGCCGGGCCACCTCGCCCAGGCGGCGCGTGATCTCGGCCGCGAGTTCGACATCAAGGTGCAGGTCCTCGGCGAGAAGCAGATGGCGGCCCTGAAGATGAACGCCCTGCTCGCAGTGGCGCGGGGCTCGGCCCAGCCACCGCACCTGATCACGCTGGAGTACCGCGGCGGGCCCGCCCGCCAGGCGCCGGTCGCCCTCGTCGGCAAGGGCATCACCTTCGACACCGGCGGCATCTCGCTCAAGCCGGCCAGCGACATGGACGAGATGAAATGGGACATGATGGGCGCCGCCTCGGTCCTGGGCACCATCCGCGCGGTGGCCGAGATGAAGCTGCCGATCAACGTGGTGGGCATCATCGCCACCGCCGAGAACATGCCGGGCAGCCAGGCCACCCGCCCGGGCGACATCGTCACCAGCATGTCGGGACAGACGATCGAGATCCTCAATACCGACGCCGAGGGCCGGCTGGTGCTGTGCGACGCGCTGACCTATGCCGCCCGCTTCAAGCCGGGCGCGGTCATCGACATCGCCACCCTGACCGGCGCCTGCGTGGTGGCGCTCGGCAAGCACCATACGGGCCTGTTCTCGCGCGGCGACGGGCTCGCCGACGAACTGCTCACCGCCGGCCGGGCCATGGCCGACACCTGCTGGCGCATGCCGCTCGACGACGAATACCAGGAACTCCTCAAGTCGCCGTTCGCCGATGTCGCCAACATCGGCGGGCGCTACGGCGGCGCGATCACCGCGGCCTGCTTCCTCGCCAGGTTCACCGGTGACTACGACTGGGCCCATCTCGACATCGCCGGTACCGCCTGGCACTCCGGCGCGAACAAGGGCTCGACCGGACGACCCGTGCCCCTGCTGACGGGCTTCCTGATGAACCGGGCCCGCGGTCGATGACCGCAGGCAGACGATGACGCGGGTCGACTTCCACTTCAACGCCGCCGACAAGCTGCACTATGCCTGCCGCCTCGTGCGCAAGATCCATCGCAGCGGCAGCCGGGTCGTGGTGTTCTCGTCGAACCCGTCGCAACTGGCCGAGTTCGACCGGATGCTGTGGGCGTTCTCGCCGCTCGATTTCATTCCACACGTGGCCGTGATCGACAGGCTCGCCGCCGAGACCCCCGTGCTGCTCGCCAGCGGCGATGCGCCCGCGCCGCACCACGAGGTGATGGTCAACCTCGGCCCCGACACGCCCGCCCATTTCAGTCGCTTCGACCGCCTCCTCGAGATCGTCTCCACCGACGAGGACGACCGGGCCGCCGGCCGCGAGCGCTGGAAGTTCTACCGCCAGCGCGGTTACCCGATGCATCGCCATGACTGCGCCGCCTGAGTCGCCGGACGATCCCCGCGCCCTCTCCTGGAAGGACGAGGAAGACTGGAACGACGGGCACGACCACGAGCTCGACGACCTCCCCGAGCTCACCGTGCCCATCGACGCGAACTCCCTGGACGACACGCCGTCGCTCGAGGACGGGCAGCTGACGTCGAGGCTGGGCGAGCCCGGTGGCGAGATCGGCATCGGCGCGCCGGCCGCGGACGAGGCGGCCATCCCGATGCTCACCGAGGTCCTGCTCACGCCCGCCCCGCCGCCCCCGGCGCAGGCCGGGAACGGGATGGCCGAGGCGCCCGAGGACGAGGCCCCCGACCTGGACCGGCTCGCGCTGCAGGTCCAGGCCAGCGTGCTCGAGAACCTGCAGGTGCGCACCGACGCGCTCATCGAAGGGCCGCTCGACGAGCGCCTGCAGGCCGTGATCGAGATCAGCACCGAAAGACTGGTCGACGAGATCCGCGAGACGCTGCGCCAGGCGATCCGCGAGGCCGTCGGTCGCGCGATCAGCGAGGAACTCGCGCGGGTCCACCGGGAGATCGAGGATCACGACGACGAATACCCGCCGGTGGCCTGAGCCTGAACCGCCGACGACCCCATAGGCAAGGAAAGTGACCAAGAACGCCCCCGCCGAGGCATCCGCGAGCGCCTCGCTCGCCAGCAGCTTCGAACCCCACGCGATCGAGTCGGAGTGGTACCGGACCTGGGAATCGCGCGGCCTGTTCGCCGCCGGCCGACGCCGCGATCGCCCTGCCTTCAGCATCCAGCTGCCGCCGCCGAACGTCACCGGCACCCTCCACATGGGGCATGCGTTCAACCAGACGCTGATGGACGCCCTCACCCGCTACCACCGGATGCGCGGCGACGACACGCTCTGGCTGCCCGGCACCGACCATGCCGGCATCGCGACCCAGATCGTCGTCGAGCGCCAGCTCGAGGCCGAGGGCACCAGCCGCCGCGAGATCGGGCGCGAGGCCTTCGTCGAGCGCGTCTGGCAGTGGAAGGAGCAGTCGGGCTCGACCATCACGCGCCAGATGCGCCGCCTGGGCGCCTCGACCGACTGGTCGCTCGAGTACTTCACCATGGACGAGAGCCTGTCGATGGTGGTGCGCGAGGTCTTCGTGCGGCTCTTCGAGCAGGGCCTGCTCTACCGGGGCAAGCGGCTCGTCAACTGGGACCCGAAGCTGCGCAGCGCGGTCTCCGACCTGGAGGTCGAGAACTACGACGAGGAAGGCTCACTCTGGGAGATCGCCTACCCGCTCGCCGACGGCAGCGGCACGCTGACGGTGGCCACCACCCGGCCCGAGACCATGCTGGGCGACACCGCGGTCATGGTGCACCCGGAGGACGAGCGCTACGCCGGCCTCGTCGGCAAGTCGGTGCGCCTGCCCCTGTCGGGCACGGCGGACGACCCGACCACGCCCGATGGCCAGGCGCAATGGCGCGAGATCCCGATCATCACCGACGACTACGTCGATCGCGAGTTCGGCACCGGCGTGGTCAAGGTGACGCCGGCGCACGACTTCAACGACTTCGCCGTCGGCCAGCGCCACGGCCTGCCCATGATCCGCGTCATCGAGCTCGACGCCAGCATGGGCGACGAGGCGCCGGCGCGCTATCGCGGGCTAGACCGCTTCGAGGCGCGCAAGCGCATCGTCGCCGACCTCGAAGCGCTCGGCCTGCTGGTGTCGGTCAAGCCCCACCGGCTGATGGTGCCGCGCTGCGAACGCACCGGCGAGGTGGTCGAGCCGATGCTCACCGACCAGTGGTTCGTGGCGATGAGCGAGCCCTCGCCCGCCGATTCGCCGCTGGCGGGCAAGAGCATCGCCGCGCGCGCGCTCGAGGTCGTGGCCGACGGCTCTATCCGCTTCGTGCCCGCGAACTGGACCGCGACCTACAACCACTGGCTCGAGAACATCCAGGACTGGTGCGTCTCGCGCCAGCTCTGGTGGGGCCACCAGATCCCGGCGTGGTACAAGGCCGATGCCGGGGGCGCGCCGATCGACGACGGCACCGTCTTCGTGGCGCGCGACGAGGACGGGGCCGCGGCGCAGGCGAAGGCGGCGGGCTGGACCGGCCCGCTGGTGCGCGACGCCGACGTGCTCGACACCTGGTTCTCCTCGGCGCTCGTGCCCTTCTC